>JAEYYE010000316.1 GCA_023430945.1 Bacteroidota bacterium | reverse complement strand
CCATGATCGCATCGATCCGCCGATCGCTTTCCACATTGCACAAGCCTGACAGGCGATCCACGCCGATCGTAGCCCATTGTGTTCCTTCGATCTCGCTCAAACCGACCGTTCCGCCGAGCTTGGCGATCCATACATCGTTGTCGCCTTCACTTTCGATCGCGTTCGATCCAAGTTCCAGATCACCGTTGAACCAACCGGTGACGAGCACGCCACCGCCTCCATCCACGGCGATCTTTTCCGAGTAGTCGCTCTGCGCCCCGCCAGCGGTCACCGCCCATATCGCTTCCCCATTTGCGGAATACTTCACCACGTAAGGCGAAGAACCACCGTTGGCGGAGATCGTCGATCCACCGAAGACCGCGTTCTGGCTTTCGAACTCGCCGCACACGTACACATCGCCATCGGTCCCGATCGCCACGCCGGAGAGGAATTCATGTAGCGTACCGCCACCGGAAACAGCCCAGATCAATGCACCGTTGCCATCGAGCTTGGCCACGAAATGGTCGATCCAACTATCGTCCACGTTGGGGGATGTATTCACCAGCGTAGTCCCGAGCAGATCGAATGTGGGTGCATCGAAAGTGCCTGCGATCACGATCTGGTCCTGCGCATCGATCGCAAGGTCCATCAATGTTTCGGTATCGGCTGTGCCTTCGCCGAACGCCCACAGGCCGCTGCCATCCGCACCATATCTCGCCAGAAAGATGTCATTGTCGTTATCATCCGCATTGATGATCGTATTGCCGGCGATCAATAGCGATCCGCTGGTGTAATAGCCGCCCACCACCACATCACCACTGCTGGTGAACGCAACGGCCCGCGCACTCTCTTCCACGCCATTACCAGCGAATGCGCTCCACGCTGCGTTGCCATCCTCATCGAGCACCACAACATACATATCGAGCCCCCCAGCGTTGTTGGAACTGCCCGCGCCGGAACTGAAATTGTCGCCTGTGAACGATCCGCAGGCAGCCACCCGGCCATCGTTCGCAACAGCGACATCGTAAACGTATACCTGGCTTTCGCTTCCTGCGGAGTAACTCCACAAAACATCCCCATCCCCGTTGAACTTTGCGACCAGCAAGGCCGATCCGCCGGGCGATGTATGCGTTTGCGTTCCCACGGTAACGGTATTCTCAAAGGTCATCGCCATCACAACACCTTCATCCGGTGTTATCGCGACCGCCATGCCGGACTGATAACCCGTTCCACCGATCGCCTGCGCCCATAAGGCATTGCCCGAGGGATCGAACTTCACCAGGAAGGCATCGCTCGTGTTATTGGAAAGCGTATTGTCCAGATCGAAGTTTCCGAAGGTGATGCCGCTGCTCTGGAGGAAACCGGTGACATAACTGTTGCCGTTGGCATCCACACAGATATCCATGCCTTTGTCGCTGTTGTTACCGCCTGCGCCGATGCCCCATTGCCAGCTTGGGCTTTGGGCGAACGTGAAGGAGGAAAAGAGCAACAGCGAGAAGAGAGCGATCGGTTTCAGCATGCAGCGAATATAGATGCGCGCGGTGCCGAACTCATTCGATCACAAGCCGATCGGTGGAAGTGCCTTGTTCGGTGGTTGTTCTTACCAGATAGATCGCTGGTGGCAGATGGCGCAGATCGACGGCGGCCACAGGTCCGGTGAAGGATGCTTCATGCACGAGAGCGCCAGAGAGCAGATGGATCGAGATCCGCATGTGATCCGATCCTGGAACTTCAACCCATACGAGGCCTGAAGATGGATTCGGCTGGATCAAGATCATTGAAGAGCCCTTCGTGTCCTGGATGGAAGTTGATAACGCCTGTGTCCACGTACACATGGTGAAGATGAACGTTCGATCGGAACATGCATCGCTCACGAGTGTGAAAAGCAGCTGGTCGCCCACGATCTCGAACGTGTAAACACCCGGTGTGGTGCATTCATCGTCCGGATCTGATTGTACCGTAGTGAGCGTGTCGCCATTGATCACATATGTGGCGACAGGCTGGATGATGCCGCCAACGTTCGCGGAAAGCACACCATCTTCCTGGAAGATGAAGTCGAAGAAATATTGACCGCCTGGACCACCGATCGCCCAAGTGGTGCCTGCCAGCTGTGCAAAACCGTTGAATGATGCGAGAATGAAGGCTGCGAGAAGGAGTATGGATCGTTGCATGGTCATGGTCTGGGGCTGCGAAGATCGCGATCCGCATCGATCCACCTAACCCACCACTTTCCTTCTCAACTCGAAATGCTTTCCCAGGTAGACTTTCCGCACTTGTTCATCTGCGGCCAATTCCTCGGCTGTTCCCTGCTTCAGGATCTTTCCCTCGAAAAGCAGATATGCCCGATCGGTGATGCTGAGCGTTTCCTGCACGTTGTGATCGGTGATCAGGATCCCGATATTCTTTTCCTTCAGCTTCGCCACGATACCCTGGATGTCTTCCACGGCGATCGGGTCAACACCGGCGAAAGGCTCATCGAGCAGGATGAAACGCGGTTCGGTGGCCAGCGCCCGCGCGATCTCGGTCCTTCTTCTCTCACCACCGCTCAACACATCGCCGCGGTTCTTGCGCACATGCTGCAAGCTGAATTCGCTCAGCAGGGTCTCCAACCGTTGTTCCTGGTATTCCCTAGGCTTGCCGGTCATTTCCAGGATCGCGCGAATGTTGTCCTCCACGCTGAGTTTGCGGAAAACGCTCGCTTCCTGCGGAAGATAGCCGATCCCTTTCTGCGCCCGTTTGTACATCGGCAGATCGGTGATCTCATCATCATCGAGAAAGATCTTGCCCTTATTGGGCTTGATCAACCCTACGATCATGTAAAAGGAAGTGGTCTTTCCCGCGCCGTTCGGACCAAGCAGGCCTACGATCTCGCCCTGTCTTACTTCCACGCTCACGCCGTTCACCACCGTGGGGCGCTTGTATTTCTTGAAGATGTTCTCGGCCCTGAGCACTCAGAAGGTGATGTTCAGCTTCAAACGTAGCGCCCAATCGCTCACGTTCGGATTCTGCAGATAAGTAAGTCTTCGAACGAAGTCAACGCGCAGCACGCGCAGGATATTCTCCACGCCGATCGATGCTTCCGCGTACGGGCCGCTGTTCAGATCGAACATGTAGGGCAGCAGGTCCATTTCCTTCCGGTGCCGATCGTCGAGGCTGCCGAACGCGATCTTTCCGCCCGCCACCTCACGCCATTTCAATTTCCTGAACAGCGGGATCCTGTTGAAGAAAAGCCCTTCGAAATGTTGTTCGGCGAAAATGCTGGCCGACCGATCGCTGATGAATTCGAAGAAATTCATCGTGTTGAAGGCCATCTCATCCGAATAGAAGGTCTCGTTGCCGGAATGGATGATCAGCAACGGATAGGGCAGCGTCCCGAAGGTCTTGTTCGCCGTTACGGTGTAGTTGAAATGCCCGAGAACGCCCATCGCCACACGCTGCTTCACCCTGATCCCCGGGCGTGAGTATTCATAGTCGCTGTCGAGCATTCCCTTCACAC
This sequence comes from Bacteroidota bacterium, assembly GCA_023430945.1. Classification (GTDB taxonomy): domain Bacteria; phylum Bacteroidota; class Bacteroidia; order Flavobacteriales_F; family PHOS-HE28; genus PHOS-HE28. The sequence goes on along the minus strand of JAEYYE010000316.1, from coordinate 10,081 downwards.
CCTGCACCCATTGCAATTCCAGGATCGGGTAATTGGTGCCGAGGCTCACACGTGTGAAATCGCCGGAAATGAATTTTTCGTTGTAAGCGAAACGCGTGTTGAAGATCACTTCGCTCGTCACGATCCGGTTGATCAGTTCCGGCTCATCGGTGAGGTAGGTTCGCTCGTACAGAAGCGATCCGCGCGGATGGAGCGAACGGTGCAGGAAGGTGAAGGTGCTGCTCAGTCCCGGGAACCATTCGCGCTCGATGTATGCGCGATACTCATCCACCAAGGTGAGCTTGTTGTTGGGCGTTCGGCGGAAGGCGCTCGAAAGAATATTGTCCTCACGAAATGCCGATGCACTTTGCCCGAGCTGCTCCAGATCGTGACGGTAGTACAGGCCGCCGATCAAGCGTGTCTCTTTCGAGAGGAAGGCTTTCCCACCGAAACCGTACTTGAATTCCCGATCGTTGGTGCCATATGCCAGATAGCCTTCATATTCGATCCGCTTGCTGAAATCTGTACTTGTGCGCGCACCTGCCCTGAAGCGATGGCCCTCCACCTGGTTGAAACTGTAGGCAGTGAAATAAGGCCCCAGTTCGATCTTGCCGATCGGATAATAACCGGTGATCACGGTGCTCACCAGATCGAGGTAGGTATTGAAGCGCGGGATCGTCTTCATCGTATCCACCATGTGGTAGATCGCCGCTTCTTTTTGCGTGAGGGGAATGTGCCTTTTCGCCTGCCAGTATTCCTCGCGATCGCTCTGTGGATCGGGCAGTATGATCACCTGTTCGGCACCGGCGTAGAACTCATCCTCCAGCGGCCGGTCGATCGTGAAATCCTTGTACGTAGCGGTCCGCCGGCCGTACAATCCCTGCACGGTGTCCTTTCGTTCGCGCTCCGATCCGGGCATCACGTTCAGGTCCACGACGAGTTCGTCGCGCGTGAGCATCCACACTTCATTGCGTACCTGATCGTATTGTTGCCTCACCCGGAATCCCTGCACGAAATTGAGGTTCGCGCCCTCGGCGATCCCGGCTTCGATCGTGCATACGGCATACGTGGTGTCGTTGACCCACATCTCGCCTTTGAACGCAAGATCCTGCACACGCTTCGGCTTGAATTCGATCTTGTAGCACCAATACTTACCGATGAAGGCGCTATCGGTGAGATAATAATGGTAGAAACCCTTTCCTCCGTCAGCGATCGGGCTTATGAAATTCTTCCCGAAGATGCTGAGTTGGTTATCGTAGATATTGATGTTCTGGTACATGTCGCCCATGAACTGGGAGATGCTCTGGTTCTCCACGCCGCTCACTTTGGTCGCGCGGATCAGTTCCTTTTGTGCCTTGGGCTTCTGTCGGTAGTACACCTCCGATAACGTTTCGGTCATGAAGATCGGCAGGTACGGCTTCGCATCACTGCTATCGATGTGATCGAAAATGAAGGCGAACGGCTCGAAGAGTTTCTTCCTGGTGAAATCCTCCGTGATGTTGTTCAGGTCGAATTCGACCTTGTTGTACGCTTCGTATTGGAAGGCTGAAAGTTTCTCCCGATCGTTCACCGGTTTGTTCTGGATCACGCGCCGGAGGATCGGGAATGCCGGATTCTCTTCACTCGGCTTGATCACCACCTCGCCCAGCTGCACGCTTCCCGGCTCGAGCGCGACATCGATCCGTTGCTGCTTGTCCCGCTCCACCTTGAGCGTAACCGGGGCATAACCAACGCTCGAAACGCGGATTGAATCGGTGGCATAGAAGCTTTCCAGCCGGAACATGCCTTCCATGTCCGTTGTCGTACCGATCTTGCTGTCCGCGAACGCAATGTTCACGAACGGCAGCGGCTCACCTGTCGCACGATCGATGACTGTTCCATTCACGATCGTGCTCTGCGAAAAGCTTATCGCAGGTGCGATCGCAGCGATCAGGACCGGCAGACAGCACATGCTATTTCCGATCCATTTTCTCATGCCGTTGCGTTCTGCCGGGAAACCGCAGTGGATCTTCCGGCGGCGGCTTTCATCTTTCGTACGGTCCTCGCGGAAAGGAGGATGCTTCCTTCGTACAACAGCATCAGTGGCCCGGATACGATCAGCTGGCTCACCACATCGGGCGGTGTCAATATCGCCGCTATCACCAAGATACCCACGAAAGCATGTTTCCGGTATGCGCGTAGCATCACCGGTTCAACGATACCGGCGCGGGTGAGGAAAAGGATCAGCAGCGGCAGCTCGAACACGATGCCGGTCCAGACGGTCACCGAAGTGATCATGGAGATATAACTATCCAATGCCACGGCGTTCGCGACCGATCCGCTCACCTGGTAGCTTCCGAAGAATTGTATGCTCAGCGGGGCGAGCAGGAAATAGCCGAAGGCGACACCGCATAGAAAGAGGAAGGAAGCGAACCACACGATGCCTCCGAGCGATCCGCGCTCATTGGGATGGAGACCTGGCGAAACGAACCGCCAGAGTTCCCAAAGCACATATGGAAAGGCGATGATGAACCCCGCGATGAACGAAACGAACAGGTGCGTGAAGAACTGGCCGCTCATGCTTATGTTCTGCAGCGAGAAGTTGAGGCTTTGCAGGCACATGGCATCGCCCATTCCGATCCGGTGCCCGAGCGAACAGAACGCGCGGTAGGTGATGAAGCCGGCATCCTTCGGCGCGAGCACGATCAGGTCGAAGATGATATCCTTGGAAAGGAAGGCTGCCAGCATGCACACGCCGATGGCGATCACCGATCGCACGATCGTCCACCGGAGCTCTTCCAGGTGTTCCAGGAAGGTCATCTCCTTATCGTTGGGCTTGGCGCTCAAATGGAACTGGTGATCGCCAAAGATACCGGGGGCCAAAGCCGGGCTTCCCGCCTTTCAACCCAGTTATCAACCACAACCATGGGTGCAACACACCATTCATCCCGATCGTTGAAGAACATTGAAGAAAGTTGGGCGCCGGTATCCAAGGTTGCCTTACATTTAAGCATTCAAACTGAACACTCGTCTCGGACAAGTCGACATTATGATCCAAGTAGCTCTTACCCCCCGGGAAGCACTCGAACAGTTCTTCGGATTCAGTCAGTTCAAAGGCGAACAGGAAGCCATCATCCAGAACGTACTCGCCGGCAATAACACCTTCGTGATCATGCCCACTGGTGGCGGCAAAAGCCTCTGCTACCAGCTGCCGGCGCTCATGAGCGAAGGAACCGCCATCGTGGTGAGCCCGTTGATCGCCCTCATGAAGAACCAGGTGGATGCGATCCGCAGCTTCAGCTCGGAAGATGGCATCGCCCACTTCCTCAACAGTTCGCTCACCCGCAATGAGGCGATCAAGGTAAGGAAGGACATCAAGGAAGGCCGCACCAAGATCCTGTACGTGGCGCCCGAATCGCTCACCAAGGCGGACAACGTCGAGTTCCTCAAGGACATCAAGATCAGCTTCTTCGCGATCGATGAAGCGCACTGCATCAGCGAATGGGGGCACGATTTCCGCCCTGAATACCGCCGGTTGCGCACAATCTTCGACGAGATCAAGCGTGTGCCGGTGATCGCACTTACCGCAACGGCGACTGAAAAAGTTCAGGAGGACATCCTCAAGAACCTCGACATACCGAACGCCACCACCTTCAAGGCCTCGTTCAACCGGCCGAACCTTTACTATGAAGTAAGGCCGAAACGCGATGTGAACCGCGAGATCACCCGGTACGTGAAGCAGAACGCCGGCCGCAGCGGGATCATCTATTGCCTCAGCCGCAAGAAGGTGGAGGAAATGGCCGAAACGCTCGTGGTGAACGGGATCAAGGCGCTTCCCTACCACGCGGGAATGGACGCCAGCCAGCGTGCCGAACACCAGGATCGGTTCCTGATGGAGGATGTGGATGTGATCGTGGCCACGATCGCCTTCGGAATGGGGATCGATAAACCCGATGTGCGTTTCGTGATCCACCACGACATACCGAAGAGCCTGGAGAGCTATTACCAGGAGACGGGCCGCGGCGGACGTGATGGTGGTGAAGGAAAATGCATCACCTTCTACAGCTACAAGGACATCGAGAAGCTGGAGAAGTTCCTGCAAGGGAAACCGGTGGCGGAACAGGAGATCGGGAAACAATTGCTGCAGGACACCGTGGGCTACGCCGAAACGAGCATGTGCCGCCGGAAATTCCTGCTCCATTACTTCGGCGAATCCATGCCTGGCGACAGTTGCGGAAATTGCGACAACTGCAACCATCCGCAGGAAACGTTCGATGCAAAGGAAGATCTGGAATTGCTGCTCGAAGCGGTGGCAGAAAGCAAGGAACGCCACAAGGCGAAGTACATCTGCGATCTGCTCACAGGCACGGAAAGCGCCGAGATAAAAACGTACAAGGGCGCTTCACTCGAAGTGTACGGAAAAGGCCGCGAGAAGGAGAACCGCCATTGGATGGCCGTGATCCGCCAGGCGATCGTACACAATTACCTGAAGAAGGACATCGAGAGTTACGGCAACCTCAGCCTCACCGACGAAGCGAAGAAGTTCCTGAAGAAGCCGGTGACCATCATGTTCGTGAAGGAACGCGACTACAGCGATGATGATGGCGGTGATGATGAAGGCGGATCTGTCCGTGGCGGTGCTGCGGACGAGCGCCTGATGAAGATGTTGCGCGATCTGCGCCAGCAGATCGCCAAGAAACACAACCTGCCACCGTACGTGATCTTCCAGGATCCGTCCCTGGAAGAGATGACGATGCGCTATCCGATCAGCATCGATGAGCTCACGCACGTTTCAGGGGTCGGTCCCGGCAAGGCCCAGAAATTCGGGAAGCCTTTCGTGGAAATGATCTCGGTGTATGTTGAAGAGAACGAGATCGAGCGCGCGCAGGAAGTGATGGTGCGATCGGTGGTGAACAAGAGCACCAACAAAGTGCACATCATCCAGAACATCGACAAGCGTCTGCCGCTTGACATGATCGCGAAAGCGAAAGGCATGTCCCTCGCCGATCTGCTCACCGAGCTGGAAAGCATCGTGCTCAGCGGAACCCGGCTGGACATCAACTACCACCTCAACGAGATCATCGAAGTCGACACCCAGGAAGAGATCATGGATTACTTCCGTGGCGCCGATACCGATAGCATCGAAGCCGCGCACCAGGAATTCGATGGCGACTACAGCGAAGAGGAATTGCGCATGATGCGGATCAAGTTCCTGAGCGAAGTGGCGAACTGAGTCATTCCGGGCTCCGAGCCGGATCGCGAGAATGCCGATCGGGATTTTTTGGGCGTGCCGGCGCTCAAAAGCAGCGCCGTCGGGCCAATGCTGCAAGTCCTCAGCCGTCAAAAGCACGGCTTCCGGGCTTTCCGCGAATGTCCCTCACGCACATCGGTAATTCCATTCCGGGTTTGACCGAGGCTGTCATTCAGGGCTTGACCAGTCATTCCGGGCTTGACCCGGAAACGCGGGAATGAAAAGCCCTCGAGAGATCCAGGGTTTTTTTATTCCACAAAGACCTTTGCGGTCCAATTCGCCATGAGTAGCAAATACATTCCTGGAGCCAGATCGGAAACATCCAGTGAATGATGATCGGTCTTTAAGTTCCCTGATCTCAAGATCCGGCCTTCCATATCCAAAAGTTGGAATATTTCACCTGGCCGATCCGATCGGATCGTTAATTGATCATTGCAGGGGATCGGATAAACTCGTGGATCGGCCGGACCGATCTCTTCTTCATTCATGACAAGATCCGAACACCACGTGTATGCAACAGAATTCGAGTCGATGTAATTCGCGCAGAAAGTGTAGGTTCCGGGAGCGCATCCCAAGGGTGTTTCCCAGATCGGTCTCAGCACTCCTTGAAGACTTCCGATCCCTTCTATCCAAATGTCTTCGTTGCTGAGAAAAAATCGTTTTCGATATCGACCTTGAATGTTGGTCGTATCTATCGCCGTGATGATCGCATAATAATCGATTCCCATATATATATCTTGATAGGCTGTATCGTTTACTTGTAATCCGAAATCGTAAAGCGTGAGGATCGAATCGGAAAGCCATGAATTCAGAATGAGAACTTTGGAAGCGTCAACTGCGATGAATTGATCTTCACCGAACCAATCAAATTGGCCCCACGTAAAGCCAAGCGAATCGAGGGAAGGCTCTGCTGTGTATTGATGTGACACATACATGTTATACGGGCCGTTGGTAGCATCTAAACAATACCATGTTTCTTCAAACTCAGCGGATACATTGGGGAAAGTCACATCCTCTTGACCATAAGCAGTGAGCGACCAAAGTAGAACTGATGTAAGAAATGATCGGATCGTAAAGGAGTTGATCATAGTTCCAGGTGTTGCTCTTCAAAGACATCGTAAGCTATGAGATCGCTGCTTCAATCAATAGATCCTAACTCCCGCACCGCCGCCCAAGCCATCAATCCCGCACCGATCTCCAACGCGTTTTCATCGATATCGAATTCCGATCGGTGAAGACCGGTGGTGGTGTTCGGCTGCGATCGGTCGCCGGTGCCCAGGCGATAGAAGCATGCCGGCATTACCTGCGAGTACCAGGCAAAATCCTCTGCGCCCATCCGCTGATCGCATTCCAGCACGTTCTCCTTTCCCAGGAATTCGATCGCGTGCTGGCGGAACCGTTCGGTGAGATCTGCATCGTTCACCAATGGCGGCGAGCCTTTTCTGATCTCGATCTCCAGTTCGGCACCGAAACTTTCAGCGAGGCCATGCGAAAGGTTCGCGATCAACGAATGGAGTTGCGTGCGCCATTCCTCCTTGAACGTGCGCAACGTTCCTTCGATCAGCACCTGATCGGGAATGACGTTGGTTGCGCCGTTGGCGATCACCTTCCCGAATGAAAGCACCGTGGGCTCGCCGGGCTTGGCGCGCCGGCTCACGAGTTGTTGCAAAGCGGTGATCAATTGTGCGGCTATCGGAACCGGATCGATGGTGCGGTGCGGTGCTGCGGCATGGCCGCCCTTTCCAACTACGCGTATGTAGATCTCATCTGCCGATGCCATGAACGGTCCCGATCGGAAACCCACCTGTCCTACTGGGATCTCAGGAGTCACATGTTGCCCAAGGATCCCACTGATGTTCGGATCATCGAAGACTTTTTCTTTCAATAAAAGAGCAGCGCCGCCCGGTTCCTTCTCTTCTCCTGGCTGAAAAACGAGCATCACCGTACCCGACCATTTCGATCGAAGTTGATGCAATGCGATCGCCGCACCGAGCAACATCGCGGTATGCGCATCATGTCCGCAGGCATGCATCACGCCTTCGTTCTTCGATCGGAAACTTCGATCCGCTATCTCCGTGATCGGCAATGCATCGAGATCCGCGCGCAACGCGAAGATCCGATCGCTCTTCTGCGCTTCACCTTTCACCATGCCGATCACGCCGGTGCCTTTCGCATCTGGTGAGATCTTGCCGACATCCGTACGCACTTCGATGCCTTCGGCCTTCAATTCTTCCGCGACATACGCAGCGGTGGCATGTTCCTGGAACGAAAGCTCCGGATGCATGTGCAGATGCCGCCGCCATTGCACCATGCGCTCGTGCAACGCTCCGATCCGATCTTTCAGTTCTTCGATCACTTCCCAAAGATCAGCTTCAATGAAGCCAAAAGCATCACCGCACCGAAAACGCGCTTCACTGTTTCAGCCGGGAGGGCGAGCGCCCATTTGCTTCCGAAGTAACCACCGATGATGAAAGCGCTCGCGATGATCGCCACGATCTTGATATCGATCATCCCTTCCTTGTAGTAGTTGCGCGCGGCCAGAAAGACCACCGGCAAAATGAGCACGCCGAGACTGGTGCCCTGCGCTTGATGTTGCGAATAACCGAGGAGCCATACCAGCGCCGGCACCATGATCAGCCCACCACCGATGCCGACAAAGCCACTGAGCGCGCCGGCCATCAGGCCAACGATCATCAATTGAACGATCTGCATGTTGCTCGCGTCTTATATGTCCAGACTGAGCGAGAAGTAGAACACGCGTGGCAGCACCACGCCATCATCCACACCCCAGGCCCAATCCGCGCGCACGAAGTAACCAAGCAATCTCGTACGAAGACCGAACCCATAGCCATACACGATCGGTTCGCGCTGATTGTTGAGCGTGATCGTAAGCGGATTGCGGTAGATCGTCACCTGGTTGAAGGTGTTGTCCTCGGAATATGGATGCAGGCCGGTCCATGCCGATCCGGCATCGGCGAAAGCCGCGATCTGCAGGTGATTGAAGAAATCCGATCGGATCGGCCGGTTGGCCAGATAGCGTATGATCGGCACGCGCAGTTCGGAGTTTATCACGCCAAAGCTGCTTCCGTTGCGGGCGTTGTAATAGAAACCGCGCATCGGCACGCCCATCGTCTGGTAATAATAGTTCTGTTCCAGATCGATCGGGATCGATGGATCTACGCGTTGGAAGAGCCAGTTGTCCACGCCGCCGAGGAAATGGATGATCTTGCGGCTGCCCATGGAACTCGCACCAGCGATACGGTTCACCCAGATCAATTCGCGGTGGATCTGCAATGAATTCCTGAAGTCGAGACCGAGCACCTGCATATCGCTTTCGCGCTCATCGGGATGCTGGTAATATTCACCAAAGACCTTCAGTTTCCAACCGGTCCACAAGTTCAATCCGCGCGGCAGGGAACTGTCGTACACCCATTCCAGCTTCGCTCCCACCATGTGATCATGGAAGTTGCGCTCCACGAGACTGAGGTTATCGATCGCCTGGTTCACATAGCGATCGTTGCGGTACATCACCGATCCGCGGATACTCGCCAGTTCGCTGAACGGCCAGCTCACCTGGTAGCGCACGTTGTGCGTATGCACCTTCACGACACCAGTTTGCGTGAGGCCCTGGTAGGCCTGGCGCTGGAACATGATCCGTTTGTCGAGCCGGCGCGTGAGATTTTCCCAGGCGAGCAGGTAATCGTTGTTGTTCAGATCGAGCGCGAGCCGGAAACCACCCACGATACGATGATCTTCGAACAGATCGCTGATGCTCATCCGCGTCAATCCGCTCAGGCCGGGGTTCAGCGAATTCGGCCCGGTGAAAGGCTGGTAGAACTGGTTGGAATAACTGTTATCAACCTGCGTGACCACCTCATCGATCGTGAAATTGAGGTTGTAGTTGCGCTGCTCGGGATACTTGAACGGTTGCGCAGCGGTGGTATCACCCGGTTGCGGGACCACTGCCGCCGATCGTTCGGTCTGTTGTTGTGCCGTTGGAGCCTTTTCACCCACGACCTCGTCGAGGAAAACATAGTTCTGTATGTCGATCGCATTCTCTCCGGAAGGTCGCGGCAACTGCGGATCGACCTTCAGCACGGGTGAAAGATCATCGGTCAACGAAGTACCGTTCGCGGGATCCTGTGGCTCGGGCACATCCCCGCCCGACGGCGCCACCTGTGCCGTTCCCGTCTGGATCGGACCTGCCTGGAATCGGTATTTACCATCGCGCAACTGCAGTTGTGTGATCCTTCCGCGGCGCGTATCCACGTTGTGCTCAAGGATGGATCGGCGCAGATCGGTGAGCTGTTCCTGCACCGTGAAATAGCGGTAATGGATCGCGGTATCGATGTGGCTGATCACACTGTCGTACCGTACCAGATATCGGTTGCGGATCCCGCCTTCCTCACCGAGGAAAGTGTACTTCGTGCTATCGAACTGCATGGGCTGCACTTCATCCGCATCGGGCGTGGCCGTAAGCCGGGTAAGGATCGGCGAGCGTGTCTGCAGATCGAAGAGGAAGATGTCCTTCGATCCGTTCACCAAGGCCACGTCGGCTTTCGTTCGCAGTGTATCATCGGTGCGATCACTGCTGAAGATGATGTGGCGGCCGCCATCAACGAACGAAGGATCGAGATCATCGAACTGATCGAACGTGAGCTGTTCCTGGCGGTTGCCGATCACGTGGTACAGGTACAGATCCGTCTTTCCATCGCGCACGCCGCTGAAGATCATGTTGCGCCCATCGGGCGAATAGTTCATCCCCACGATCTTCTCCAGCATCAGTACCGGTTTGGTGCTGGTCTTCCGATCATCGATCGTGTAGGTGTTCATCACCAGCTCACCCCTTCTTTCCACGGTATAGCTGAGCGC
>JAEYYE010000292.1 GCA_023430945.1 Bacteroidota bacterium | reverse complement strand
GATGATATCGGAGTGAAGGATCCGGCACGGAAGCGGCCCGCCCATCAGGATCGGATCGACGAGGACCTTGGTTTCCGGGGATCGCTGAACATATTGCGCGATCGGTGGAAGCCGATCCTGGCCGTGGGCGCGATCGCGCTGGTGCTTTCCGCGATCTTCAGCGGGCCCACGTTCATCAAACCGCGTTACAGATCCACCGCCACCGTCTATCCGGTGAACCTCAACAGCTATTCGATCGAAACGCGGACCGATCAGTTGCTGCAACTGCTGGAAAGCAACAGCATCCGCGATTCATTGATCGCGCATTTCGATCTGCTGAAGGTGTATGATGTGGATACCGGATCGGCCGGCGGATATCATGCATTGTACAACGAATACGCCGACCGGGTGGATATCACCAAGACACGGTATGAATCCGTACAGATAGAGGTGGTGGACGAGGATCCACGCCGGGCGCGGGACATGGTGAGCATGATGCTCGATCAGGTGAACCTGCTGGCACGAAGGCTTCAAAGGGAAAAGAGCGAAGAGATCCTGAGGATCTCCGATCGGGCGCTCGCACACGAGCGCGAAAAGCTCGATTCCGTTGAGCGGCGGTTGCAGCAGTTGCGGAATGAAGCAGGGATCCTTTCCTACGAAAGCCAGGTGCGCGAGCTCACGAAAGGCTATGTGCGCATGGTGCAGGAAGGCGTGCCCAGATCGCGTATGGACGAAGTGCAGGCGAAGATCACGGCGCTGGAGCAGAAAGGTGGTGAATTCCGCCAGCTCAGCGAACTGAGCGATCTTTTCCGCGCGAACTACGACCGGTTGCTCACCGAATATGAGCAGGTGATCAGCGACGTGACCAAGGAGCTCACCTACACCAATACGATCATCTATCCGGAAGTAAGCGACAAGAAGGTGTATCCGATCCGCTGGCTGATCGTTTCCACCACCACGCTTTCGGCGATGTTCCTGTGTTTCCTGTTGCTCTACTGGCGCGATCGGGCGATCTGAGATGGTCGGTGCGCTACAACGGAACTGGGTGGCGATCGCCTGCATCGTGTTCGTGCTGGCGGATCTTTTCCTGATGTCGCGCGAATTCTTCTGGCTCAATCTGCTGCCGGTGGCGCTGCTGATCGCATGGGCGATGTTCACCGCGGTGGATCGGTTGCTGATCTTCGTTGCGTTCGCCACACCACTTTCCATCAACCTGGAGGAACTCGATATCGGTGGCGTAGGGATCGCCCTGCCCACGGAACCGATCCTGGTGGGGTTGATGCTTCTCTTCCTGTTGAAGATCGGGCTGGAGCGCAACGTGATCGACCAGAACGTGTGGAAGCATCCGATCACGTTCGTGGTGATGGCGCAACTTGTCTGGATGCTGGTGTGCATCATACCCAGTTCCATGCCCATGGTCTCGTTCAAGTTTTTCATCGCGAGGTTGTGGTTCGTTACCACCATGTACCTCATGATCACGCGGCTGTTCGAAGAGCCACGCAACATCCACCGGTTCATCTGGGCCTACCTCGCCGGACTTTGTGTGGTGATCATCTATACGCTGATCAATCATGCCGAACATGGTTTCGCGCAGGATCCGGCGCATTGGGTGATGAGCCCGTTCTTCAAGGACCATACGAGCTACGGTGCGATCATAGCGTTCTTCATTCCATTCGGGCTGATGGCTATCCTGATGAAGGGGAATACCGTAACGCGGCGAACGATCGCGTTCACCGTGTTCATCGTGCTGGTGCTGGGCTTGATCTTCTCCTACACCCGTGCCGCATGGCTCAGCCTGGTGGGCGCATTCATCGTGTTCCTGGTGATGCGCCTGCGCATACCCGCATGGTCCATCATCACCATGCTGTTGATCGGTGGGGTGGTGGTGCTTGTGAATTTCGACCAGATCACCATCGCGATGGAACGCAATCGCGAGGAATCATCGGATGATATCGGCAAACATGTGCGCTCGATCTCCAACATATCCAGCGATGCATCCAACCTGGAGCGGATCAACCGCTGGAATTCCGCGGTGCGCATGTGGCAGGAGAGGCCGATCTTCGGTTGGGGCCCGGGGACCTACATGTTCCAGTATGCACCGTTCCAGGCTTCGGAGGATCTTACGATCATAAGCACCAACTTCGGAGTGCAGGGCAACGCGCATAGTGAATATCTGGGGCCGTTATCCGAGCAGGGTGCGATCGGGCTGGCGCTGATGGTCGCGCTCGTTGTGATCACCACGGTGATCACGCTTCGCCTGTACGCACGCATGCCCAGGGGCAGGGACCGCGCCCTGTTGATGGCCGTTTATCTCGGCCTGGTCACCTATTATCTGCATGGTGCGCTCAACAACTTTCTGGATACGGACAAGGCATCCGTACCCTTCTGGGCTTTCACTGCGCTGGTGGTACTGCTCGATCTGAAGTATCCGGCTCAGCCGAAATTGCAGGCCAGCACGGCGATATCATCCAGGTAGGCATTGCTGCCGCGATGCGTTTCGAACGCCGTGCGCAACGCCTGGATCACATCGGCCGGTCCCTTCGCCGCATTCTCCATGAGAACGGTTCTCAGCGGATCGGTCTCGAAGGAATTGCCATTCGTATCCTCCTGCTCCACAAGTCCATCGGTGTAGCAAAGAATGGTGGTCTGCCCGGGCAGGTATATCGAGCCATGTTTCAGGAAGGGAAGCTTCGGCATCATTCCCAATGCGATGCTGCCATCATGCAATGGTGTGATCGCGCCATTGTTGAACATCAGCGGATCGTTGTGCCCCGAATTGATGAACTCGAGTTGCCGCGTGCGCAGATCCATGCGGCCGATGAACAGGGTGATGAAGCGCTCACCGCGCGCATTGGCATAGACCCGTTCGTTCAGATCGTGCACCAGATCTGCGAGAGGAACATTGGCGTGGCGGGCCAGTGCGCGCAGGCTCGCCTGGAAGTTGCTCATGAGCAGTGAAGCCGCGATCCCCTTGCCGCTCACATCGGCCACGCAGAATACGATCACATCGGGATCGGTATGGAACAGATCGTAATAATCGCCGCCCACCTGGCGGTGCGGCTGGTACCAGCCAGCGGCGTTCACGCCGGTGGATCGGGGCAGATCGCGTGGGATCAGCATCGCCTGCATCTCGGCGGCCAGTTCGAGTTCGCGCCGATCGCGTTCCTGCAGGAGCTCCTGCCGCGCGAGCCTCCTGTTCTCCATCGCCACCACGATCAGGTTGGTGAGCGTCTGGATGAAATTGAGGTGCTTCACCGCCGGGCTCATGCCCTGTTCCTCTTCATCGATATCGCCGATCAGCAGGAAGGCCAGCGGCCGTTCGCGATGGTACACCGGCACCGCAACGTCGAAAGCTCCAAGACTACCGGCCGTTTCCGATCCGATCAATTGGATATCCCTGTAGCGGCCGAACGCATGTTCCACATCCACTTCGGCACTGTGATCGCCCGCACCGTAGGAAAGGGCACATTGCCAGCCATCGGAATTCACGAAGAGCGTGAGGCGGGTTATGCCCAGTTGCTCCTTCATGATCGAAGCGTACAGATGCAACAGGTCCGATTGCTCGACGCTGTTGTTGATGGATCGGGAGACCTCCAGGAGCGCGCGCAGCTGGAATTCCTTCAGGTCCAACTTATCGGTGATGCGCTTCAGCCGGGGCATCTGATCATTCCTTCAGTTTCCTCACCAGTTCGGGCAGCCTTCCCATGAGGGCGGCCTCCCGCATCTTCTGTTTCCATTCACCTGCAGGCGAACCAAAATACGTACGGCCACCTTCCAGCGAAGAGACCACTCCGCTCTGCCCCAGCAACACGGCGCCTTTCCCGATCGTGATCTTGCTGGGGATGCCCACCTGGCCCCAGAGCGTAACATCATCTTCGATCACGCAGGCGCCGCTGATGCCCACGTGGGATGCGATCAGGCACCTTTCGCCGATGATCGTATCGTGGCCCACCTGTACATGATTATCGATCTTGGTGCCCTTGCCGATCCGGGTATCCGCGGTAACACCCCGATCGATGGTGCAGAGCGATCCTATCTCCACGTCATCGGCGATCGCCACGCTGCCGCCAGGTACCATCTTCTCGTAACCGGCCACGCGCTTCTTGTAATAGAACGGATCACCACCGATCACCGTGTTGGCATGAATGATCACACGGTCGCCGATCGAAGTGTTCTCGTAGATCACCACACCGGGCAAGATCATGCAATCGCGCCCGATCGTGACGTTCGCACCGATCACAACGCTTTGATGCACTTCGCTACCTTCACCGATCGCAGGCTTTGATGCGGAAAAACCCTTCCGCGGCATGAAGTGATGCACCAGGCGGTTGAAATCCGCACAAGGATCGGCGCTTATGATCAGTGCCTTACCCGCCGGCGGATCCACGGCCTTGTCGATAAGGATGGTAGTGGCCGCACTGTTGAGTGCCTTGGCGTAGTACTTCGAGTGATCCACGAACACCAGATCGCCCTCGCCTACGCGATTTATCTCATTGAGCCCTGAAACCACCCGTTCCGCATTACCGATCACCTGCGCCCCAAGCAACGCGGCGATCGCCGAAGCGGTGGGTCTATGGGCGAGTTCCAAGGGTTGCTCGGTTGGGGGATAAAGTTAGGCCTGGATGCGCAGGGTGAAAGTTCGGCCGGTAAAGGATGATCCCGATCATGATGAGCATCATTTATTGTAAAAAGGAGGCGTTGATAACCTTGCGTGAGCGCAAGTCATCGTCTTTGAAATGCGCACTGGATCGTATCCGGATCGGGTCGAGATCGGTACAATGGTCATGTGTGCGGAACGCCGCCACAGATCACTGGGTTGATCATGGTGTACGGGCCGGAATACCTTCGGTTCGTCCAGGCGAATTCGAGAAGTTACAGGTGGTGGAAGGGATGCGAAAGCGGAGGATCGATGGGCGGATCACACCCTGGTCGACCAGTTGATCGGATCACGCTTCATCGACCATCGTTCATGGATATCTTCTTTCACCGGTCCACGGGCCGATCTGCGTTCATGCGAATTTGGATCCCGAAATCCATCCACATGATCCGGAACATCACTTCCATCTTTCTTCTGTTCACTCTTTCCACGGTGGCGCAACCTGTCATCGTGCAGACCGATCTGCCTTCGGGAAGCATCAGTCTGCAGATGTTGTTCGTTACGGACAATGGCACTTCCGATCCAACATTGAATGGCGCGAACATCACATGGGACTTCACCAGCGCGACCCTTCAGCCTGCGGGCACGGCCTTCTTCGGACCGGCGAACCTTACACCGTACGCAGCAACTTATCCCGATGCCGACCGGGCCATGACCTTCGATCTGTTCGGCCTTGGCCAGGCCTACAATTATTTCCGATCCACCGCCAACGAATTCGAGATGATCGCTGAGGGCGTGCCGGATGATGCCGTTCATTACACCGATCCGAAGAAGTTCATCCAGTTCCCCTTCGAGTACCAGGACATCTTCAGCGACCCGTACACGGTGGACGGCGTGACGAATAATGTGGTATGGCAGTACATGGGCTACGGTACCGTGGTCAGCGATCTTGGAACGGTCACCAATGTGGTGAAGGCTGTTTCCAGCGACAACGAGATCGTCTTCTGGAATACGCAGCCGTTGTATCCTTTGATCAGCATCGTTTCGGGAAGCGTTCTCGTGCTCACCGAAGGAGGCGTGGGCATGGACGATGGGTCTGCTACGACAGGGATCGTCGTTTACCCCAATCCTGCGCAGGATCGTCTACGGATGATCGGAGCGGAACAGGGTGATCGGTATGAACTTTCGGATATGCTCGGCCGATCGGTACTTGCCGGATCGGTGAACGGCGGTCTTGAACTTTCGATCGGTGATCTGCCTGCAGGCAATTACAACCTTCGCATCTCAAATGCAGATCGGAGCGAAGTGGTGAAGGTGATGCGCTGATCCGGTCTTTACTTCGCGGGCATGTTGAGGATCAACGGCGATCTTGTGGGCATTCCCGGCCGCACGATCAGGGCTGCGGAGATCACGATCGATGAGGGCCGGATCGTTTCGATCGGCCCGATCGATGGCCCTTCGGAAGGCTTCATCCTTCCCGGTCTCATCGATGCCCATGTGCACATCGAAAGTTCGATGCTGGTGCCTTCGGAGTTCGCGCGGCTGGCGGTAACACACGGCACAGTGGCCACGATCAGCGATCCGCACGAGATCGCCAATGTGCTCGGTGTAGCGGGTGTGGACTACATGGTCCAGAACGGAGGGCAGGTGCCTTTCCACTTCTTCTTTGGTGCGCCAAGCTGCGTGCCGGCCACGGAATTCGAGACGGCAGGTGCACGGATCGATGCCGGGGAAATCGAGCAACTGCTCGCCCGAAAGGAAGTCCTTTACCTGAGCGAGATGATGAACTTTCCCGGCGTGCTTAACGGCGACCCGGAAGTGATGAAGAAGATCGCGGCGGCGAAGAAGTACAGGAAGCCGGTGGATGGACATGCGCCCGGACTTCGTGGAGATGAAGCAACTCGCTATGCCGCAGCGGGCATGAGCACCGATCATGAATGCTTCACTATTGAAGAAGCGCGTGATAAGCTCGCCGCTGGAATGCACATCCTGATCCGGGAGGGAAGTGCGGCGAAGAATTTCGATGCGTTGATCGATCTGTTGCACGATCATCCGGAACGGATCATGTTCTGCAGCGATGACAAACATCCCGATAGCCTGGTGCAGGGCCACATCAACGAGCTGTGTGCGCGGGCGATCGCGAAAGGCATCGATCTCTTCAACGTTCTGCAAGCGGCATGCATCAACCCGATCGTGCATTACGGATTATCTGTCGGTCAACTGCGGAGCGGCGATCCAGCCGATCTGATCCTGGTGGAAGATCTTTCGCGATTCCGGGTGAAGCGGACGTACATCAATGGAGAGATCGTCGCGGAAAATGGCCGTAGTTCCATCGAAAGGCGACCGATCGCGTTGGTGAACAACTTCAATTGTGCGCCGGTGGATGCGTTCGATCTTGAAGTGAAAGGCGATCATGCGAATGTCCTTGCGATCGGTGCGCTGGACGGCCAGTTGATCACCGATCGGATCGAAGCGATCGTGGAACTGCGCGATGACGTGCTTCATCCGTCCACCGCGAACGATGTGCTGAAGATCGTTGTCGTGAACCGCTACCGTACTACTCCTCCGGCGATCGGCTGGATCAAAGGATCCGGGTTGAAGCGCGGTGCGATCGCAAGCTCCGTAGCGCACGACAGCCACAACATCGTAGCGGTGGGAACGAACGATGAAGATCTCTCAAATGCGATCAACATGGTGATCGAAAGTCGTGGCGGGATCGGTCTTTGCAATGATCGCGATCTGCGGATCCTTCCGTTGCCCGTGGCTGGGATCATGAGCGATGGAGATGCGTATGAAGTGGCGGAACGATATGCTGAAATGGATCGCGCCGCGAAGGAGTTGGGCAGCACATTGAGCGCTCCGTACATGACACT
>JAEYYE010000181.1 GCA_023430945.1 Bacteroidota bacterium | reverse complement strand
ATGTTGATGGATGGCCGACTCGTGGATCGCACGATGTGGCCGGTGGGCAAGAAGAAGGCCCGCATTGAACAGCTCGCGCCCGGCAATTATGTAGTGCGGCTCGTATCTGCCGATGGCATTTCGATCCAGCGCAACCTGCTTGTGCTTGGGAATTGATCTGGTCCGATACTTGGTCCATGAGAGCCTCATGGATGCTACACCTCACGATATCACGACCGATGGATTGAAGACCATGGATCCGCGCGATCGTGATCTTCTACTTTCCGTGGATCCTTCGGAACAACTTGGATTGATCATCAAGTTCAATCAGGACCCACGTTATCATAATTCCTTGGATGCCATTGCATTGATGGCGAATTTGCGCGAGGTTTCCCTTTCTTCCGGCAGGGCCATGCGTGCCCAGGCGTGAGTCGCCTCTTACCGGCGATTCCCATTCCATCCCTTCCTTTTCCCGCTTCGTCAAGTCCGGCTTTTTGAGCCCACCACGCCCCGGTAGTTTTGTGTCGTGGAACAACGGTCACATATAGCGCAAGTGCTCCCCGATCGTACAAAACGCCCTTCAATGGAAGCAAGATCGGTCCTTTCCCTGTTAAGCGCAGGTCTGCTGATGCTTTCGATCGGCATTTTCACAGGTTGCAAGCATGAACCACCCGTATTGCCGGAAGATCCATTCGTGGATGGCAGCAACGGAAATGGGAACGGTAATGGCAACGGAAATGGGGAGGATGTTACCTGCGATAGCACGGTGATCTATTTCCAGCAGCAGGTGTTGCCGATCCTTACTTCGAACTGTGCCGTGCCCGGTTGCCATAATGTTGGCACCGATGATAATGACGACATCCAGATCACCAGTTATGAGTCGTTGATGAACAGCGAGATCGTTCAGGATGGCGACTTCTGGGAAGTGATCAATGAGAACGACCCGGACGATCGCATGCCGCCGCCGCCGCAGAACCCGCTCACTCAAGCACAGATCGCCATCATTGGACAATGGTTGAACGAAGGTGCGCAGAACACGAGTTGTGTGGCCACCGGCTGCGATACATTGAACGTGACCTATTCCGGCACCATCGTTCCGATCATTCAGCAGAACTGCCAGGGTTGCCACAGCGGTGGATCTCCACAGGGCGGATTGAACTTCACGTCGCACTCCGTGTTGCAGACCGTTGCGCTGGACGGCCGCCTCGCCGGTTCGATCCAGCATTTGCCGGGTGCGATCGCCATGCCGCCGAGCGGCCCACAACTTTCAGACTGCAAGATCCAGCAATTCCTAGCATGGATCGATGCCGGGGCACCGAACAACTAGGCGATGAGATCCCACCTGAACATAGCGCTGATGTTGCCTGCAATGCTGCTGCTCGCAGGCTGCTACTACGACAACGAGGAGGAGCTTTATCCGAGCAACTTCTGCGATGTTACGGCGGTGACCTTTTCCGGCACGATCAGGCCGTTGATCCAAACACGTTGCGCTCTCCCGGGCTGTCATGTGAGCGGTGGCCAATCTCCGAACCTCACGGTCGACGCGAACATTCTGGGGATCGCGCAGAATGGCGATCTGCATGCGCGTGTGATCCAGAGAGCTTCACCGGCCATGCCACCCACCGGACCGTTGCCGAGCTGTGATATGCAACAGATCCAGGCCTGGCTCGATCAGGGATCTCCGAACAATTGAGAACGATGAGAACAGGGACCATAATAGCCATTGCTGCCGCGGTCGCGGTGATCGGCGGAGCCGTCGGGCTCTCAGAATACAATCGTGCACCTGCAGGAGCGGCTTCGGCCACACCGGTGCATTCGATCTCCGCAGAGCAACTGCTCCAGAAATTCCAGGAGGATGAAAGTGCCGCCAACGCAACGTTCGTGGGCACCACCGAGCAGGTGATCGAAGTGAGCGGATCGATCCGCGAGATCGGCCAGGGCGATGGCGAACTGCGCAATGTGATCCTGGAGACCGGCGATCCACTGGCCGGTGTGGTCTGTGAATTCAAGGCCGCCGATCTGCCTGCGGAATGGAAGGCCGGCGATCATGTGAAAGTGAAAGGATTCTGCAAAGGAATGCTGATGGATGTGCTGCTGCAGCGATGCGTGGCCTCCAACGAACGATAAAACCAACAAGACGATGAAGACCCCGAAGAACCTCATTCTCGCCCTGTCGTTCATGCCACTGGCAGTGGTAGCGCAGGAGCGTTACGGAACCCGCAATGGAAATATCTCCTTCTTCTCCGAAACACCGGTGGAGAACATCGAAGCGCACAACAAGAAGGTATCGAGCGTGTGGGACGCATCATCCGGTGCGATCCAGTTCGCTGCGCTGATCAAGGCCTTCGAATTCGAGAAAGCGTTGATGCAGGAGCATTTCAACGAGAACTACATGGAGAGCAACACCCATCCCAAGGCCGAATTCAAGGGAAAGGTGGAAGGGATCACCGCCGATCAAGTGAAGACCCCGGGCAGTTATGATGTAACCGTGGCCGGCGACCTTACCATACATGGCGTCACGAAACAGGTTTCGCATCCCGGCAAGATCACCGTGAACCCCGATGGCACGGTAGAGGCCACAAGCGAATTCATCGTGAAGCCCGAGGATCATGACATCGCCATTCCCGGGGTGGTGCGAAAGAACATCGCAGAGGAGATCACCGTGAAGGTGGATATGGATTACGAAAAGATGTAGGAACGATCGGTACCACCGGAACGGTCACGGGCGCCAGTTGTTTTCGGAACCAGCGAACGCTAATATGAAAAATGTGATGCCGGTGGAGGTGCAAGTGTCCGCGGAGCCCGATGGTTCCGCGGGCAGCACCGGATCGGGAGAACAAAAAGTACTTTAGTTGGATAGATGGACCATACGATCAAGTCGATCTTCTTCGCAATACTGACCGCACTGGCTTCATCTGCCAGCGCCCAGGACGATCTGCTGGAACTTCTAGGCGAAGAGGAAGCAGAGCCGGTGTACACTACCGCTAGCTTCAAGACCACGCGTGTGATCAACGGTCATAGCTTGGAGAACACAGCGCACGGAGTGCTGGACTTCCGGATCAACCATCGGTTCGGCATGTTGAATTCCGGTGCGAACGAACTTTTCGGCCTTGATGATGCGTTCATCCGGCTCGGCCTTGATTACGGCATCACCCCAAAACTGCAGATCGGTGTTGGCCGTAGCAGTTTTGACAAGAATATCGATGGGTTCATCAAATACAAGATCCTGCGCCAGTGCGATTCAGGATGCGAAATGCCCTTGACCCTGGCCGTGGTGGCGTCCTCCAACCTGAATACATCACCATCCACCGCACTGCCGTGGTACGATCCGACGCGCACAGATCACTTCACGCATCGTTTGGGTTATTCCTTTCAGTTGATCGTCGGTAGAAAGTTCAGTGAGAATTTCACAGTACAGTTGAACCCCGGTGTTGTGCATCGAAATCTTGTCCCCACGTTGGCCGATCCGAACGACGTGATCCATATCAGTGGTGCTG
>JAEYYE010000112.1 GCA_023430945.1 Bacteroidota bacterium | reverse complement strand
GTAATACGCAGCGTTACCTTTCTTCGTACGCGGTGGAATATGTGGTGGAAAAGGCCGATCCGATGCGGATCGAAATGCGCCGCGCGAGTCTTGCGATCATCGATGCGGCTATGCAGCGCAGCGATCTCACCCGCATCCAGTACGCGGACAAGCAATCGTCGATCAGCAATGCGTACAAGAAATGGATCGGTGAATTGCGGGGGTTGAAAGATCTGAACACGATCGGAACGAAACGCGACTTTGAGAGCGCGTTCACAACGAAAGCCACCGGACATCCGGAATATTCCAAGGTCCTTCCCGAATTGCAGAAGATCTATGGTGAATATGTTCCGTACGCAACTGCGCGCGATCTGTTCATCGAAATGGTGTATTACGGTCCGGAGATCCTGCGCTTCGCCGATCGCGCCGGGAAGATCCTGGAGGAATATGAAGCACTGAAGGAAAAAGGCGGGATCGATGCGGCGATCGAGGAATTCAAGAAAGGGAATCCCGGTTATTTCAAGGACTATGATGTGGAGATCGATCGGAAAGTGTTCAAGGCATTGCTGCCGATCTACCGCAAGCACATCGATCCTTCGCTCGCACCCGAGATCATAAAGGAGATCGACACGAAGTTCAAAGGCGATGCCGATGCGTGGGTGGATGATCTGTACGCACGAAGTGTTTTCACATCGAACGAGAAGCTGGAGAAAGCTATCACCGGCCTCAACGCGAAGAGCGTGAAGAAGCTGAAGGAAGATCCGGCGTATCGGGCCGCCCGAAGTTTCATGACATCGTTCCTGGAAAAGGTGCGGCCCCCACATGCACAGTTGAGCGATCGGATCGAAACACAGATGCGCACGTACCTGAAGGCGCGGATGGAGCTTTTCCCCGATCAGGTCTACTGGCCCGACGCGAACAGCACGCTGCGCCTTTCATACGGCCACGTGGAAGGCAGCGAGCCGCGCGATGGCATGGTCTACGAGATGAGCACCACGTTGGAAGGTGTGATCGAAAAGCATATTCCCGGCGATGTGGAGTTCGATGTGCCGCAACGGCTGATCGACCTGTATAACGCGAAGGATTACGGGCCATATGGCGTGAACGGAACAATGCCCGTTTGCTTCACTTCATCGCTGCATACGACCGGCGGTAACAGCGGAAGTCCGGTGTTGAACGGCAAAGGCGAACTGGTCGGGATCAACTTCGATCGGAGCTGGGAGAGCACCATGAGCGACATCCAGTTCGATCCGGAGATCTGCCGCAACATCTCGGTGGATATCCGTTACGTGCTTTTCGTGATCGACAAGTTCGCCGGAGCCGGACATCTGCTGAAGGAAATGAACCTGATCAGCGCGCAGGCGCCGATCGAACAACCCGTGGAGCAATGAGCGAATGGAAAGAGGAAGGAGGTGCGCTGAGGCGCAGTTTCCAATTCAAGGATTTCAGTGAAGCGTTCGCCTTCATGACGCGTGTTGCGCTGATCGCTGAGAAGATGGACCACCACCCGGAATGGAGCAACGTGTACAACAAGGTCGAGATCAAGCTAAGCACGCACAGCGCCGGGAATGTGGTAACCGAGAAGGATCGGAAGCTGGCGAAGGCGATCGATGAGGTGGTGTAGGTCTTAGATATTATTAACAAATCCTTGCATACAGCTTCTTGCTGTTGCATCTTTAGGATCTGGCTGATGGAGTGCAGGGTTACTTGCACATGTGCGAAGGATAGTCGGATCAAATTCTTGTTCATCCTCGCATGGATCAAAATGTACGATAGGTCTTAATGAAGAAGCCTCCGGTGCTCTAACACCGAGGGCTTTGGTCGCTCAACATTCACCCCTAACTCCATTAGGAATATGAATACAAGCTGAAACAAAGGTATGGTGGCTGGCGAAGTACATTAGGCAGCACCGTGCGCCTCCATGACGTCTATTCATGGAATGCCTTGACGCGGACGCGGCGGAACGAAGGCATTATCTCGAGCTATGGACCGGAATGATTGCTCTCCGGCCAATATGAACTTGAAATGATGGATGCGGTGAATAACAGGTGGTCTTGTCCACAGCGTAGCTTCTGGTTGGGCTGCCTGTTGTTCATTGCATGCTTGCGCTGTGAAGCGCAGAACCTGGTGCCCAACCCGGGGTTCGAGGAAGCGGATAGTTGCTCTGATCAGCTACCTCCCTTCGAAGGCATCCTCTATTGGTACAGCGTGAATGGAAGCCCTGATCATCTACGAAGCTGTTTGCCTTATGGGGATTTCCGCGGGCTACCCATGAATTTCTTCACTTACCAGGAGCCATTCGAGGGAGCCTCGTGTGCGGGTATGTACACGTACTTCCAAAGTGGATCAATCGAGGGTCGTGAATGGATCATGGCGCACTTGCTGGAACCCTTGATGGTGGGGCAGACCTATTACTGCAGCTTCCGGGCGAACTCCGCCTTTGGTGGAAACCACACCTATCCCCAACACTGGCTGGCCAACGACAAGTTGGGCATGCGCTTCACATCGAGGGCTATGCCTCCCTGGAATGTGGGCGACCCCTTCCCTGTGCCACCCAACCACGCACACATCCTGCACCCGCAGATCCTCGCGGATACGGTGGGCTGGACCTTGGTGAGCGGCAGCTTCGTGGCGGACAGCACCTACCAGTACGTGATGATCGGGCAGTTCTTCAGCAATGCCTTGACGGATACGCTGCATTTTTCTCCAGAGGGCGTTCCTTGGTACTGGTTGCCGCGCGCCTACACCTTGGTGGATGCGGTCTGTGTATCGCCAAGCCCGGATGGTTGCGACCTGGGGCAAGGGGTAGGGGATGTTCCGGCATTCGGTCCGGTGCTGTTCCCCAACCCGGCGCAGGACCACTTGGTCGTGGGCCAGCGGGCAGGTGCTGAAGCGCAGGTGCTGGATGCGGTTGGGCGATTGCTGTGGCAGGGCTGGATCAGCAGCGATCGCTGGGTGTTGGATGTTGGGTCTTGGGCTCGAGGTGCCTATGTGTTGCGCATGGCATATCGCGGCCGGATGGAATCGCACAAGTTCGTATTGACCGAATAGCATCGATCGGTTTCCGCAGACCTCCGCAGGGTCTCCGCCTCGGGACCCTGCGCCCACAGATCTTGCGTTAGCTCCGCAGTACTGCGGGGGCACTGGAAAGCCCACAGCCCCTCACCCCCGGCCCCTCTCCCGAGGAGAGGGGAGCGAAGCGGCAGAAGAAGTTTTTTCGCGCGGACTTGTGGGAGAGCCCGGGCCCGCTCCCGCGGGCAACGCCCAAAAAAAAGCCCCGCCAAACGGCAGGGCTTTCAAAGTTCATGATGATCCGATCAGCCGACTTTTTCCACGTTGGCCTTGATGCGCAACTGGGTCTCCTTCGGTTCGGTGTTCGCTACTATCGTAACGGTCTTGGTTTGTGCGTTCTCCTGCTTGCCGGGCTTGTACACCACTTTGATGTTCTCGGTGGCGCCCGGTGCGATCGGGTGCTTGGGGTATTCAGGAACAGTGCAACCGCAGCTGCCGGTGGCGCTTTCGATGATCAGCGGCTCGGTGCCGGTGTTGGTGAACTTGAAGGTGTAAGGATTCTCGGAATCCTGCTTGATGTTGCCGAAATCGTGCTCATACTGCTCGAAGGTCATCGTGGTCTTCGGCGTATTGTCCACCGGCGCATCGTTGTTCGCGAGCGGATCGAAGGTCTCGCCACCAGCGGCCGCAGCTTGTGCAGGAACGTTGGTGTTCGCTGCCACGATCGGCTTGGAAGTGGTCACTTCATCCTTACCGGTGAAAAGGCCGATGGCAATGGCGACAAGTGCGATCGCGATCACGCTCAACAGTGC
>JAEYYE010000083.1 GCA_023430945.1 Bacteroidota bacterium | reverse complement strand
GCGATGGTCCGGAACGGCAGCGGATCGAGGCGCAATGCCGCCATTCGGCAGCGTATTCCGGAGGAGCGATCCAATTTCTTGGAAAAATGACCAGTCCGGAGAACATCGTTTCCAGTTGCGATCTGTTCGTGCTGCCCAGTGAAAGCGAAAGCTTCGGACTTGCCGCGCTGGAAGCGATGGCGTGCGGCGTTCCCGTGGTGAGCACCGATACCGGCGGACTGCCCGAAGTGAACATCCACGGCGTAAGCGGATTGCTGAACGCAGTAGGCGATGTGAAGGCGATGGCCGGGAACGCGCGGATCATCCTTGAAGATGAGGTTTCGCAGGCGCGATTCCGTGAAGGTGCGATCGAACAGGCTTCGCGCTTCGATCTGAAGATCGTGCTGCCGCGCTATGAAGCCTTGTACGAACAGGTGGTGGCGCAGGTGAACGTGTAATGAAGTTCATCAGCGAACGCGTAAGCATCGATCGGAGCGCCGATCGGTTCTCGGTGGTGATCTCGCCGCGACTTTCACGACTGAACCAGACACTTCTGGTGACCTGGGTACTGGCGTGGACCTTCTGTGGCGCGTATGTCCTATACGAATGGGCGCAGCTTCCTTCCGGCGATCCACTGCGGCAATACCTGCTTGCATTCCTTGCCTTTTGGGCATATTTCGAATTCACCGTGGTGCGTGTGCTGCTGTGGCGCTTGAAGGGTTTCGAGATCTGGCGGATCAAAGGCGATCGGTTCACGATCAAGGACAGCATTCTCGGTTTCGGCAAAGCGAACGATTACTTCATCCAGAACATCCAGAAACTGGGGTTGATCGAGATCGATGAGACTTCATTCAAGTGGCAGATGAACGAAAGTTTCTGGGTGATGGGAGGGGAGCGGATCGGTTTTGAGCACCTTGGAAAAAAGGTCGTCTTCGGAAAAGGATTGACGAAGGAGGAAGCGGCGCAGATCCTTCCCGTGCTGCAAAAAGCGCTTACCGAAGCGCGGAAGAAAGTGGATCAGTAAGGCTCGATCGAGAACGCGTTCCCGAGGATCCGGCGCGTCAGCTTTCCGTCGATCGATTGTTCCAGGATCATTTGTTTCGCTGCGGATAGATCCATCACTTCATCGATCGTGCGCACAGCGCCTGCGGGAACCCCGGCCCTTTCCAGCTCGATCAACAGATCGCTTCTCTTTCGTGCGGAGATCTTTTCCTGGAGGAGTGAAGCAAGCTCAATACGCGAGCGTACCCGATCGGTGTTCGATCGGAAACGTGCATCATTGGCGATCTCAGGCCCTTCGAGCACATCACAAAGCGACTGGAATTGCCGATCACTTCCAACAGCAAGGATCATCCTTTTTCGATCGGAGCAAAGGAAGATCTCTCCGTAAGGCGCGATGTTCGGGTGAAGTGTTCCGATCGGCGCGGCGACATGTCCGGCCATGAGGAAATTGCTCGCCTGATTGATCAAGCCTGCGAGCGCGGCTTTTTCCAGCGAAACCTCAACGTATGCGCCTTTGCCAGTTCGTTCACGTTGAAGCAGGGCGACCAAGATCCCTTCCTTCAATTGATGCGCGGCGAACACATCGATCAACGCGATCGGAAGTTTCGCCAGGTGATCGCGATCGATGCCCGTCATGCTGATGTAGCCTGTTTCAGCCTGCAGCACCACATCATACGCAGGCCGATCGGGTTGATCGGAAAATCCTTTGATGTGGCCATGGATCAGTTTCGGATTGATCCTGCGCAACCGATCGCGCGTAAGCCCGAGTTTTTCTGAATCCGCTGGAAGATGATTGCTGATCAGCACATCGGCCTTCCCGATCCACCGATCGAATTGCGCGCGGTCCGCGTCATCCTGCAGATCAAGGAAATGATGCTCCTTCCCCCAATTCACGCTGCTGAAATACGCGCTCACCGGTGAAGCCGGATCTTCGGAAGGAAGCTTCCATTTGCGGGTGACATCGCCACCGCTCCGTTTGTTCTCGATCTTGATCACCCGCGCACCAAGCTCGGCGAAATGCATTCCCACCGCAGGGCCGGCGAGCACACCAGCGGTTTCGATCACGATCAGATCCTTGAAGAGATCCACCCCTTTGGGAATGTAGAATGTAGGATTTTGAATGTAGAATGATGAACGGGCTCAGTCCGCGGTGTCATCATCAACCCAACTGACTCAACTCCTCAACCTTCTCAACTCTCGACAACACAACCTCCAACCTCCAACCTCCAACTTCCTCTAATTCTGCATCGTAGGCACCCGATCGGCGCGGTATTGGCCCGCTTCCAACTTGGCCTTGATATGCTTGAACGCATCGATCGTGTAGCGCACATCATCCAAGGAATGCGCTGCGGTGGGGATCAGGCGAAGCAGGATCTGGTCCTTCGGGATCACCGGATACACCACGATGCTGCAGAAGATGCCATAATTCTCACGCAGGTCCATGATCGCGTTGGTGGCTTCGGCCACGCCGCCGTGCATATACACGGGCGTTACGCAACTGTTGGTGGCCCCAAGATCGAAACCCGCATCACGCAGACCATCCTGCAGCGCGTGGGTGATCTTCCAAAGCCGCTGGTTGAGTTCGGGCATGCTGGTCATCATCTCCAGCCGCTTGATCGCACCGATGACGATCGGCATCGGGAGGCTCTTCGCGAACGTCTGGCTGCGCATGTTGTAGCGCATGTACATCATCACATCCTCCGGCCCGCTGATGAACGCGCCGATCGTGGCCATCGCCTTGGCGAATGTTCCGAAGTAGATGTCCACGTCCTTTTGAACGCCTTGTTCATCCGGTGTGCCGCGGCCGTTCTCACCAAGCTGGCCGAAACCGTGCGCATCATCCACCAGAAGACGGAAATTGTACTTCTGTTTGAATGAAACGATCTCCTTCAATTTCCCCTGGTCGCCGGCCATTCCGAAAACGCCTTCGGTCATCACCAGGATGCCACCACCGGTGCGCTCGGTCACTTTCCGTGCATGTTCGAGCTGCTTCTCGAAGCTCTCCATGTCGTTGTGCTTGAACACGAAGCGCTTTCCGGAGTGAAGGCGGGCACCATCCACCATGCAGGCGTGGCATTCGCTGTCGTAGACCAGTACATCGTGGCGGTTGAGCAGCGCATCGATCGTGCTCATGCAGCCTTGGTACCCGAAATTCAGCAGGAATGTGTCCTCCTTCTGCATGAATTCGCTGAGCATGTCCTCGAGCTGCTCGTGGTATTTGGTCTGTCCGCTCATCATGCGGGCACCCATCGGATATGCCATTCCCCATTCGGCAGAAGCTTCCGCATCCACTTTGCGGATCTCGGGATGGTTGGCCAGGCCGAGGTAATTGTTCAAGCTCCAGACAAGTACTTTCTTTCCGCGGAAGGTCATGTGCGCCCCCAACTCGCCTTCGAGCTTGGGGAAACTGAAATAGCCGTGGCTTTCCTTGGCCTGGCGGCCGATCGGTCCCAGGTCCTTGCGGATCTTGTCGAAGATGTCGTTCATGTGGCTTTCTTGTGGCTGCGCTGCAGTTGCCGCAAAGGTAACCGCGGGTGCATAACATGAAGCCCCGGCGTGCGTTATGTTGGATCAACAGGCCGTTGTGGGTGCAGATCCTATCTTTGCACACTTTTCAGCGGAACCTTCTGCGATCAATGCCAAGATACATCATCTTCCTTCTTTCGATCCTTGTGCTCACATCGTGCAGTGAGTTCAACAAGGCGTTGAAGAGCAGCGATGTGGATTACAAGCAGCAGGTGGCCGAGAAGTATTATGCCGAGAAGAACTGGGAGCGTGCGATCCCGTTGCTGGAAGAACTGATCGTACTGCGACGCGGCACCGCAATGAGCGAGCGCGTGAATTACCTGCACGCGATGTCGCACTTCGGAATGGGGGACTATACGCTCGCCTCCTACTACCTCTCGAATTTCGTGCGCACATTCCCGACGAGCCAGTATGCCGAAGAAGCCGCCTTTCTGAGCGCCTATTGCCACTACCGCAATTCGCCGAACTACGAATTGGACCAGACCGATACGCGTAACGCGATCGATCAGCTTCAACTTTTCATGGTGCGGTACCCGAACACCACGCTGCGCGATAGCTGCAATACCTTGATCGACCAGCTTCGATCGAAGTTGGAAGTGAAGGCCTTCCATGCGGCGAACCAGTATTACCGCATGGAGAATTTCCAGGCCGCCGGTGTTGCCTTCCGCAGTTTCGTGCGCGACTGGCCGAATTCCAGGTACCGGGAAGATGCCATGTTGCTTCTCTTGAAGAGCGATCACCGGCTGGCGATCAACAGCGTGGAAGAGAAAAGGTTGGATCGTGTGCAGGAAGCGATCCGTAGTTATCATAATTTCGCGGACGCATTCCCGGAAAGCCCGGTGTTGCAGGACGCCAACCGAATGCATCGTGAATTGAGCGTGTTGCTCGATCGCGAAGCCGTTACCCCAAGCCCATGAACAACAAGCATATGAACGCCGCCAAGACCACGATCACCCGTGATGTCTCCAAGCTGGACGCCCAGACCGGGAACATCTACGAGGCCGTAGCGATCCTTGGCAAGCGCGCCAACCAGATCAGCGTGCAGATCAAGGAGGAGCTGAGCGCGAAGCTGGAGGAATTCGCCGTGAGCGGGGAGAACCTGGAGGAAGTGTATGAGAACCGCGAGCAGATCGAAGTGAGCAAGCACTACGAGCGCATGCCGAAGCCTGCAGCGATCGCGATCCAGGAGATGCTCGATGGCAAGTTGTACTTCCGCCGTGCCGATAGCCCGGAGGAAGGCGCTGCCCAAACGCAGGCTTGATCCACGTTTGATCATGGAACGATCCTCCGGCAGGGTGGAACGCTTCCTTAACAGAAAGGTGCTGCTCGGTGTCACGGGCGGCATCGCTGCTTATAAATCGGCCTTTCTTGTTCGTGAGCTCGTGAAGAGCGGGGCAGAGGTGCAGGTGGTGATGACCCGATCGGCCCATGATTTCATCACACCACTCACACTTTCGACCTTGAGCGGCCGGCCGGTGTACACCGAACTTTTTCTGCAGGATGGAACCGGCCGGTGGAACGATCACGTTCATCTGGCGCGCTGGGCCGATGTGCTGTTGATCGCCCCGGCAAGTGCGAACACGATCGCCAAAATGGCACACGGTATTTGCGATAACTTATTGATGGCCTGTTATTTAAGTTCGGCCAGCTCTATTTATATCGCACCGGCCATGGACCTTGAGATGTACCGGGATGCATCCGTCCAGGCGAATCTGGCCACCTTGAAAGCGCGTGGAATTCTACATATCGGACCGGAAAGCGGTGAGTTGGCGAGCGGGTTGATCGGTGAAGGCCGTATGACTGAGCCGGAGGCGATCGTGGATCGGCTGATCTCCGATCTGGTGCCGAAGAGCAAATTGAACGGAAAGCGCATCCTGGTGACCGCCGGACCCACGCGCGAGCCGATCGATGCCGTCCGGTATATCAGCAATCATTCCAGCGGTAAAATGGGTTTTGCGATCGCTGCGGATGCTGCCAGGCGTGGTGCCCGGGTGGATCTGGTAAGCGGCCCGGTGGATCGGAAGGAAGCACAAGGCATCAACCGCATCGATGTGGCTTCGGCGGCGGAAATGGCGGAAGCATGCAAAAAGCTAATGGTGGATGTGGATCTGGTGATCATGAGCGCAGCGGTGGCCGATCACCGGCCGGTCTCACCTTCACAAAGCAAACTGAAAAAGGAGAAATTCACGGGTTCGATCGAACTGGAACCGACTGAAGACATACTTCAAACAATAGGGCGTAATAAGCGTGAGGGGCAGTACGTTGTCGGCTTCGCCCTAGAGACTGATGACGAGTACGGCAATGCCTTGAAAAAACTTCAACAGAAAAACCTCGATCTGTTGATCCTGAATTCCTTGCGGGACGATGGAGCCGGGTTTGGCCACGATACGAACAAGATCACCATCTTTGCCCCGGGCACTGATCCGCAGGAATTGCCGTTGATGACCAAGGCCGAAGCGGCCCGGGTCATTTTGGACAGGACCGAAGAACTTCTCTGAACATGCGCCAGATCCTTATATCCATCTCGATCCTGTTCTCGGTATTTGCTGGCGCGCAGGAATTCAACTGCCAGGTGAGCGTGATCGCGCCACAGGTGAGCAATGCCGAACCGCGGATCTTCAAATCGTTGGAACTGGCGATCAAGGAGTTCTACCAGAACCGCCGGTTCTCGAACCTGAATTATGCCCCGGGCGAGCGGATCGATATCAACCTGCTGCTTACGATCAACAGCGTACCCAGCCCCGATCGGTTCGAAGGCAGCCTGCAGGTGATCTATGCGCGGCCGGTGTATGGATCGGATTACAACAGCCCGATCCTGGACATGGTGGACAACAACATCCAATTCAACTTTTTGGAGAATACGCAGATCGAATTCTCGCCTGATCGCCACCTCAACAATCTTTCTTCACTCCTTGGCTTTTATGCCTATTTCGTGCTCGGGCTCGATGCCGATACCTTCTCGCCATTGGGTGGATCGGATTTCTACAACCTGGCGCAACAGGTGGTGAACAACGCGCAGAATGCTTCGGAGACCGGCTGGAAGGCCTATGAGGATCAGCGGAATCGCTACTGGCTGATCGATAATCAGGTACAAGCGGTATTCCGGCCGTTCCGCGATCTGCTGTACACCTACCATCGCAGTGGCATGGATACCATGACCGAGGATGCGCAGGCCGCCAGAAAGACGATCGCCGCTGAGATCGAGAAGTTGCGCACCGTGCATCAGGCAAAGCCGGCCAGCTATAACCTGCAGGTGTTCTTCAATGCGAAGTACCAGGAACTGGTGGAGATCTTCAAAGTCGCTGAGCCTCCGGTGAAGACGAAGCTCTTCAATACGCTCCAGATCATCGATCCGGGGCACATCACGCAGTACCAGAACATGATGCGGGGTTCCTGAGATCCGGAGCTATTTCTCGTAATTCTTCGGGTGATCGAGCCATGTTAGAATGGCTGATCCTTTTGTCACCTGCTCCCAATCATCGATCGTAAGATCCAGCCGTGCGATCCCGCAGGTCGGCAGGTCGCCTAGCGCGTGGCCGGTGAGGTGGTCGATCACATTGGAGAATCCCGGATTATGGCCGAACAGGATAACCCGATCGGCTTTCGCGGGCAGTGAACCGATCACGGAAAGGATTATGGGCACGCTCGCTTCGTAGATCGCAGGTTCCTTTCGGATCTGCTTTTCTTCGATCCGCAATTCCTTTGCGAAGAACTTCGCCGTTTCCCACGCTCGCACGGCCGTGCTGCTCACGATAAGGTCGATCGGTTCTTTTCGCTTTTTGAAGATCCTTGCCATCATGGGCGCGTTCTTCAAACCGCGTTCATTCAGCGGGCGATCGAAGTCGCGCATGCCGGGATCGGCCCAGCTGCTCTTCGCGTGGCGGCAGAGATAAAGTATCTTCAAGTTGCTGGCGATCAGCCCAAGGTAAGTACCGACCTTCCGGTTTCGCCGATCGTAAACAGAAAGTTCAGCTTCGGTACTGCTTCAAGCCTTCGAGCAAACCGTGCAGCAGCACATTCGGATCGTTCGTGATCGGCAGTTCCACCTGCACCTGGTGCGCATCGCTGAATTGCTCGTTGTTGCGGAAGCCCTTCGAGATCGAAACGTAGAGCACGCGCGGATATTCACCGGTGAAGTGAACACGCAAAAGATTGCCGCCGGCCATTCGCAGCAGGTACATGGGGTAGTGGTTCACGGCATCCTTCCAACTTGGATCGTGTTCCAGCACATGGCCTTGCTCGCGCAGATCGGCGGCCCATTGGTCCATCACGAAATGGACCACATCATCCACGAAGATCTCCGGATCGCGCGGAAGTTGTTGCTGGCTGAAATCCAGTGGTGCAAGAAGGCGGCCGCGGGTGGATCGAAGCGCTGTGGTGAGATGGTCCAGTTGGGCAGTGAACGTCATTTCTCTTCTCCGTCTTTCTTGCGGCGCAAAGTAGTTGCCGTTCGCACATGCGGACCGGTGAGTTACCCTTCATTATCCACGATCGATCCAACACCACCTACCGCCCTTTCACGAACTTGTGCAAATGCTCCGATCCTTTCTTTCCGTTGATCTTCAGGATGTAAACTCCAGCCGCCAGATCGCCGATCGTGATCTGCGCTTGTGAGCCGGACGCATCCTCGGCACGGAGTATTGCTCCCTTTGCATCCATTAACACGATGGTCCCGATCGGTCCGTCCTCTCTTTCGATCAGGAGTTGATCAACTGTCTGCCGGAAACGAAGGCCGGAATGATCCCTCGGTCCATCGATCACATCGATGATCTCAGTACACTGTTCGTAGAAGCTGAATTCGATCTGCACCGGTGGTGAGGCCATGGGTTGTTGCGGTCCGCCGAAATTGCCGGGCGTGAGCACGCCTGCCCAAGGCTGGCCAGCGCCGGGACCGCTGCCGGCTTCCACCTGCATGGTGTATTCGCCCGGCGGAAGGCAGATCGTATCCGTGTCGGACTGCAGTTCATCCGCCAGCAGAAGTTCACCTGTCGCCATTTCGCCATCAGGTCCGCTGATCGTGTAGGTGAACGTATTGTTCGTGATCGCGCCACCCAGATTCGTTACGTACGGGATGATCGTGGCGCATGCGGGCGGACACAGTTCCACTTCCACCGGAAAGGTGCAATTGAGCGAATCGTAGAAGTTGGTCCAGAGCTGAAGCGATCCGCCGAAAGAAGGAATTGTCTGATCGGCATCCGGATGGATCGAAAGCCGATGGGTTGAAACTTCGCCGATCCCGAACAGGTCCACGGTCTCGATCGCGACGGTGTCGCCGTTCCCGTTGTAAAGGATGAAGCCGGGGTATGAGTAAAGTCCGGGACCTGCATTCGTTACGTGCACTTCGATCAGGCTGTCACCGAACGCCTCGTACATGATGGACGTGATCTCCAGCCCTTCGCAGCCGCCACCGCCTTGTGTTACAGTGAATTGATGATCGGGTTGCGGTGCACTGTCCAGGATGTTGGTGCCGTTGATCACGATCGAATATTCACCCACCGGCAACTGGCCGATCTCGATCACTTCGGTATGTGGTACGAGAATATCCAGGCCGATGCCCGAATTATTCGCGGTTATGATAACGTTCACCGTATTGCCCACGATCGAATGCTGCACATTCTGGATGAATGATGCCGTGCTGCTTAGATCGCCGTGGATCTGGATCTCGATCTGGTCGGCATTGGTCGGTGCGGCCGGTAGCACGTCGATGGAACCGATGTAGAAATAGGTCTGGGCGATCAAGAACTGGCTGAAACACAGGATCGGAAGGAGTAGCAGTGTTCTCATGGTCGGTCTCTTCTAAGCCATAGACGTTCGTAGAGGAAATTTGGATGCTTCGACTTGAAGAATATCATTGATCTATGAATTTACCAGATCCGTCGAAGAAATAGTGGACTTCGGCGAAAGTTGGCCGTAGATTTGCATCACCCTTTACGATCCTTTTACAACCTGATCCTTATCCCTATGAAAGCATCGATACTTTCCTTCGCCCTGCTCGTACAGCTGGCGCCTGTAATGTCGCAATCTTCTGATGTTGAAGCGGATATCACCGTTTCAGCGAACGCCATCCTGCTGGAAAGCATGGGAACGGATCCCGATCCGGCGAGTGCTTTCACCAAGGATGTGGATCCTTCGCTGATCCGATCTGAAGAAGGTTTGGTGATCTGGCCGATCCCGGCTGGTTCGGAATTGAACATCTATTGCTCAAGTGAGACAAGCGGGAATCTCCCCTTCGAGATCGTGGACATGACCGGCCGCACGATCGTGCGTGGCTCGATCCAAGGCGAAAAGCCGAACATGATCGAAGTGAACCATTTGAAGAAAGGCGATCATTTGCTGCGCGTGGTGGACGGTAGCGGCGTGCGATCGATAGCTTTCCAGAGCCTGGGCGAATGAAACGAAGGCGGCAACGGAGACTGCTCCATTGCCGCCATTCACTTTAAGTGGAAGGATCTAGTTCCTTGAAGGATAAGTGGGTTCGCGGCGTGTGGACCGGCTCTGATCGAGATCACCCAAATGACTGCCTTGCTGGCCCAGGTCGCCTAGGAACGAGCGCAGCTGATCGAACAGATCACCGGCTTCCATCACCAGATAATGAAGTGTATCCTTCGCGCCTTCACCTCTTTCCATTAGGCGGCGGCGGGTTTCCCGGCCTGATGCAGGTGCGATAAGTACCCCGATAACAGTGCCCGCCACCAACGCCAATAAAGTCCCGGCTGCTGAATTTCTTGATGCCATGATCGGATCGATTTTGTTTTTGGTCTTCCATTCGCCCAATGGCATGCCATGAAGGGAACGTGCCTTCGGTAACGCGCGGAATCCTTGGATCTGCCTACGGATCGATGTTCGCAACCCGGCCATCGATCCGCCGATCGTGGCAAATGCACCACACGTTCATCGACCTTCCGTTTCCCGATCTCACGAGCTGCACGAAAGCATGGAACACCCCGCCTTGCTCACCGCCCATTCCGGCCGCTTCGCGAAAAGCTCATCGTGGTTCCGCGAATACGGCTCTTTCAAGGCCAGTTCCAGCTTGTTGAATTTCGCCGGATCGCCGTTCTGGAGAGCTTCGATCGCTTCGTGAAGCTGGTAGTTCCGAAGAACGATCCGCGGGTTCACGCGCTTCATCATGGCTATCCGTTGATCGTGGCCGATCGAATTCGCGGCGGATCGCGCGAGGTATTTTCCGATCACTTTTTCGAACAGGTCCTGCTGCTGGCGATCGGGTGTTACATAGAAAGCAGGCTGGAAATGCTCTAAAGCCTCCTTTGGATCGATGTCAAGCGGAAGGTCGATCAACAGTTGATAGAAGATCGTCATATCCGGCTTCAGCGCTGCCAGCATGTGCTCGATCCGCTGGATCGATCCTTCGTCTCCCGGCTGCAACCGATCGAACCCGAGTTTTCGTGACATCATTCCGTGGTACTTCTGGACGAACCGATCGCGGTAACCTTGCAGTACCTTCAACAATTCCTCTGTATCGGGCAGAAGCAACGAGATCGCACCGGCGAGCGCGCCGAGGTTCCATTGCGCAACGCCCGCCTGTTGCCCGAACGCATAGCGCCGGCCTGGCAGATCGGTGGTGTTGGGAGTGAAGGAAAGGTCGTAGTCATCCACGAAACCGTACGGACCATAATCGATCGTAAGGCCAAGGATCGACATGTTGTCGGTGTTCATCACGCCATGCACGAATCCCACACGCATCCATTCGGTCATCAACCCAGCGGTGCGATCTACCACCTCCTCGAACCAGCGCAGGATCCGATCGGTGCCCTGGATCTCCGGGAAATAGCGATCGATGGTCCAGTCCGTGAGCGCTTTCAGGTTTTCGATCTCCTTCCGCGCCGCAAGCATCTCGAAATTCCCGAAACGAAGGAATGAAGGAGCAACGCGTGTTACGATCGCACCGGGTTCGTATTCCGGATTTCCGTCATAGAACATATCGCGCATCACTTTTTCGCCGGTGGTCACGAGGCTGAGCGCGCGTGTCGTGGGCACGCCGAGGTGGTGCATCGCTTCGCTCATCAGGTACTCGCGCACGGACGAACGGAGTACGGCGCGGCCATCGGCCCTGCGTGAATAAGGCGTTTGCCCGGCGCCTTTCAACTGGATCTCCCAGATCCGCCGATCGGGAGCGGCCAACTCGCCCAATGTGATCGCGCGGCCATCGCCCAATTGCCCCGCCCAATTCCCGAACTGGTGTCCGGCGTAGCAGGCCGCATACGGTTTCATGGAAGGAAGCACGTGATTTCCCGCCAACACCCCGATCGCGGTCGGATCGGATGGACGCGCAAGACCCAGATCCGAAGCCAATTCCTCTGACCATGCGATCAGTTCGGGCGATCGTACCGGGGTTGGCTGAACGGTGGAGTAGAGCGCACCGGGTGTTTGGCGAGATCGCTTCTCGCCGCTGTGATCGCCAGGAAAATGTTCAACGAATTCGTTCTGGAACTCCGTCTCTGCCAAATCCTTCATCCTTCAGCTCTTCACTCTAAAGGTAAAGGGTGATGCGATGAATGAGGCGGGAGTGGGTGCCGAGTTTCGGTTTGATCAGGCTTAACGCTCATGGCTATGCGCAGTTGGGGGAAAAGTCCCGTCCGCCGGCTTGGCCACTAAAGAGCGTATTTATTAAAGCCAAGATACGACTGTTCAGTAGAATTACAAATGCTGAATGGCCATCGTCTTTCGCCCAATTGCGCCTAGCCAATGTTAGCTGCTGTACTTTGACGTGATCACTTTCAGAATTTTCTTCAGCACCTCAATTCCTGCCAACAATTCGGTCATACTTAATTCTGCTTTTGTATCTATCAATAATCTATCCTCTGGAATATTCTGAATATATTTCTCTGTAATAT
>JAEYYE010000059.1 GCA_023430945.1 Bacteroidota bacterium | reverse complement strand
GGAATATCAACGTGAACGGCTTGGAGGCAGGGAGCTATTACCTGCGATTAAACGGGAAACATGGTATCTCGATCCTCACCCATCGCTTTATAAAGGAATAGATCCAACGCACGATATGATGATCATGAGCCGATCGATCTGACCGGCTACCTTGGCGCGGATGTTCGCGGTACTGCTTTCCTGGCAATTCATCACGATCGGCATTTCGATCATCCTCGCCGGTGCATCGATCCAACTTTACCAGAACGATCACAGGAAGTGGGCGTTGATCTTACTTACGCTTGCGGCATTGGTTCTTCGCATTTCGGCCGCTTTCCTCGACCCGTTCCTGAACATGTGGGATGAGGTCTTTCACGCGGTGGCGGCGAAGAACATGATGGACCATCCGCTCACGCCGATGCTTCACCGTGAACTTGCGATGCCGATCACCGATCACTGGCCGCACCAACATATCTGGTTGCACAAACCACCGTTCTTCCTCTGGCTGATCGCACTAAGCATGAAGATCTTCGGGACCGAAGTGTGGGCCGTGCGCATCCCGAGCGCGATCCTCACGGCATTGCTCGTTCCGATCACCTGGCGCATGGGAACGATCCTCCGTAATGAACGCGTTGGTTTCATTTCTGCGATCCTTGTTTCCTTCTCTTATCTCCTGATCGAGCTCACCGCTGGTTCGATCAATACCGACCACAACGATGCGATCTTCATTGCACTGGTGGGTTTCAGCATTTGGTCATTGCTGGAGTACCTGAAGGATCCGCGCCGGCAATGGGCCGCGGCGATCGGACTTTTCTGCGCCGCCGCGATCCTTACCAAATGGTATGTCGGCCTTCTAGCCTTTCTTCCATTCGGCCTGATCGTTCTTCAACGAAAATTCGATCCACGCACTTTCCTTCACTTTCTGCTGGCGACCTCGATCACTACCCTACTCGTTGGTGCCTGGCTCTGGCACATCTGGACCTGGTTCCCCACAGAAGCAGCGTACGAGGTGGAATTCAAATCCAGGCATTTCTCCTATCCGATCGACGGCCA
This sequence comes from Bacteroidota bacterium, assembly GCA_023430945.1. Lineage (GTDB taxonomy): Bacteria > Bacteroidota > Bacteroidia > Flavobacteriales_F > PHOS-HE28 > PHOS-HE28. The sequence goes on along the minus strand of JAEYYE010000059.1, from coordinate 7,735 downwards.
TCGCGGCACCTGGCTTTTCCACCTCGATGCGATCGATGATCTGGTGCCGCCGTTCACTTGGTGGATCGTTGTTCCGGCTTTCGTTCTATTGGTCGTTCAAGTGAAGGAAAGAGATCATCGCATCGTTCTTCTTTCGATCTTCCTGGCGATCCACAGCTTCTTCATGATCGCTCAGACGAAGATGATCTGTTACACCATGGTGCTCCTGCCGATCTACATGATCGCGATCGGAAATGCGATCGGTCTTTGCATCGATCGGGTCGGAACGAACCGGGTGCAGCGATGGATCTTTCCGATCGGGATGATCGTTGTTCTCATCCTTGCCCTCGATCCGGTGCGGATCGTGAAGCGCCACTCCTTGCCCGAGGAATTGAAGGAACAACTCGGCTGGCGCAGGCAATTCATGGAAGCGATGCCGGTGATGGAAAAGCTCGCTGCACAACTCGGAGATCCACGCACCACCGCGATCTTCAACATGCCATCGAACCATTTCCTGCAATTCATGTTCGATCATGGGCACAGCACCTGGGACAAGATGCCAACGGATGAAGATGCCGGGCGGTTGATCGCGAAAGGATATACCGTTTACGCGATCCAGGATGGCCGCGGACTTGATGAATTTCCACAGAATGTGATCGTGATACCTGATAGCGTTGTGCAATTCCCGCGCTGGAGCCGGCTCTGAGCGAAGAGTTCTGCTTGCCGTTCCGCACCCGATCCCGACCGTTCATCCAAACCGATCGTACGATCGTTGATCTCCGTGCGTCACCTTTGCATCAACAGAACTTCAACTATATGATAGGCAAATTCCTCTCTGCGATCACTGCTTCTCTTCTCTTTACCGCCGCGAATGCCCAGTCCTATCAATGGGGCATGCACTATGGCGGCGTAGGTGAGGATGTGGTGCGCGCGATGACCACCGATGCGGCCGGCAATGTGTACAGCGTTGGCTATTACACGGACAATTCAGACTTCGACCCGGGTGCCGGTACGACCGAACTGGTCTCAAATGGCTTCTTCGACATCTACGTTCAAAAACTCGATACCGATGGCGGCCTTGTCTGGGTGAAAGGCATCGGCGGGATCATGTTCGATTACGCCACCGGTGTTGATGCCGATGAGGCCGGCAACGTCTACATCACCGGTGTTTACCAGGAGACCGTGGACTTCGATCCGGGTGCGGGAACTTTCGATCTTACTTCCACCGGTGGTGAAGAAGTCTTCATCTTGAAACTTGATGTAAACGGCGACTTCGTCTGGGCACGAAGCATCGGCAGCCCCGCATATGAAGAACCCACCGCGGTGAGCGTGGATGGATCGGGAAATGTGTATGTGACCGGTTATTTCGAAACGCCGATCGATGCCGATCCGAGTGAAGCAGAAGTGACATTGACGACCAATGGCGCACAGGATGTCTTCCTGGTGAAACTGGACCAGAACGGTGATCTGATCTGGGCGTTCAACGTCGGCGGTTCGGAGCAGGACCTGGCGCTCAGTATGGATGCGATCGCCACCGGGGGCGTTGTGCTCGCCGGTCATTTCAACCAAACGGTTGATTTCGATCCAGGAGTTTCGATCGAGGAGCGAACCTCCAACGGACAGGCTGATGCCTATGTGTTGCGGATCGGTGCCGATGGCGAATTCATCAGCGTGGCCACGTTCGGCGGGCCGCAGGACGTAACGGCGTGGGGCGTTGATGTTGATGCGGCCGGAGACGCGTTCGCGTCAGGAAGTTTCATTGGTTCGATCACGGCTGCTGATACCACGATCGCCGGTAACGGACCGGAAGATGCATTCGTGGTGAAGGTTATTTCCAACGGCGATGTGCAATGGCTGAAGGCGATCCAGGGGGCCGATTTCCAGAACGCGTACGACGTGCATGCGACCTCGGAAGGCGATGTGGTGATCGCAGGATATTTCGCGGCCACCACCGATCTCGATCCATCGGAGAACGAGTTGCTGGTTACCGTGGGGTCCGGCGAGCCATTCGATGCGTTCTATGTACTGCTTGATAACGATGGCGGGTTCATTTCCGCAGGCCAGTTCGGTGGAAGCAACTTCCTCGAACATCACGGCGTTTCCGCCGATGCGAACGGCAATTTCTACCTCGCTGCGGGTTTCCAAGGCGATGTGGATCTCGATCCCGATCCGGATGCTTCTGCTGAAGCCGTTGCGATCGATTTCCGTGACAGTTATGTGATCAAGATCAGCTCCATTCCCACTTCGATCCCTTCACTGGAAGAGTTTGGTCTTTCGATCCATCCGAACCCTGCGACCGATCGGATCTTCATTGAACTGGCCGGTGAAGCGACAGGCATGCTCTACCAGATCTTCGATCAACAGGGAAGGTTGGTGAGATCGGGCCAGGTGGATCGCGCTTCTTCCATCGATGTTTCGAAACTGGACCAGGGGAACTACATCGTTCAGCTCGAAGGTTTCGGAAGCATGAAGTGGGTGAAACATTGACATTGAAGTTCGTTCTGGAAGATCCCGGCCAGCCAGCCGGGATCTTCCATTTCCATTCGATCGGACGATCACCAGCAACTGCCGTTCCCATCCACTCGTCTACCTTGCGCACCCGATCGAAGTGATGCAAGGCATACTCCTCGCCCTACTTTACATCGCGCTGCTGATCGCGATCATGCGGCGCATGCGCTTCTTCAATTCGGTGGAAGCCCTGAAATGGCAGCATATCGCGGGCATCTTCGTGTTGAAGGTTGCTGCCGGCACCCTGCTCTGGGCGATCTACACCTTCATCTACACCGATCGGCCCACGGCCGACATCTTCAAATTCTACGACGATAGCGCGGTGATGTATTCGGCCCTTCCCGATCGCCCGCGTGACTACCTGCAGATGTTGTTCGGCATACAGAACGACACGCCGTACTTCACGGAGGAATATTACCGGAAGATGAACAACTGGTTCCGGAAATACGAGAGCGAAGTGCACAACGATGCGCATACGGTGATCCGTTTCAATGCGCTGGTGCGCCTGATCAGTTTCGGTGAATTCCATGTGCACACGGTGATCGCTGCATTCCTTTCCACCACTGGAATGGTCGCGATCCATCGCACGTTCGTGAAACGTTTGCCCGGCCGCGAACGCGCGCTCATGATCGCGATCTTCCTGCTGCCATCGGTGCTCTTGTGGGCCAGTGGCGTGATCAAGGAAAGCCTGCTCTTCTTCGGTCTCGGCATCGTGCTGTACCAGTCGTTCCGGGCGATCGAGGGAAGATGGACCATTCCCGGGCTGATCGCGCTCCTGCTCGGCATCATCCTGCTCTTCTACCTGAAGATCTATGTGCTGCTCAGCCTCATTCCAGCGCTGATCCTGTACGCCTGGAGCCGCAAAGGGCCGGCCATGGCGATCGTCTGGAAGGCCTTGCTGGTCTATGGCTTGGGCGTGATCCTGGCGATGAACCTGCACCGTGTGATCCCCGGTTTCGATGTGATCGGCCTGATCGCATTGAAGCAGAAGGATTTCATAGGGCTCGCCACTTCGGTGGATTCCGGAAGTTTCGTGATGCCGCCACCGCTGACGCCGGACATTTGGAGCCTGTTGATCAACGCACCTTATGCCATCTACATTACGCTGATCGGCCCGTTGATCCATTTCAGCGGAAGTTTCGGTGCGATCGCTGCTGCGGAGAATTTCGTGATGCTGGCCGCATTCGCGATGCTGATCATACATGCGCGTCCGTGGATCACGGTTGATCGTGCGCTGGTCGCAAGCCTGATCGGCTATTGCGTGCTCCTTTCACTCGTGATCGGGTGGACCACGCCTGTAATGGGCGCCATCGTTCGTTACCGCACACCGTTGCTGCCGTTCCTGCTGATCGTGGCGTTGCTCATGTTCGATCATCAGCGCTTCATCGCACGCTGGCCCTTCCTGAAACGGTTCCTTTACGCATGAGACCTTTCCTTCTGTTCATTCTAGTTCTTCTTCTCACTTCCTGCTACCAGAGCGAAACTGCGGATCTAGTAGTTCACAACGCGCACATCCATTCCATGGATGAGGCCGGTTCGATGCACCAGGCGATGGCGGTGAGGGATGGGCGGATCATCGAACTCGGGCCAGAGCGCCAGATCCTGAACAAATACGCCACCGGGAACAAATTCGATGCGGCCGGCCAGCACATCTATCCCGGATTCATCGATGCGCATTGCCATTTCTTCGGCTATGGATTGAACATGCAGAAGATCGATCTGGGCGGAACGAAAAGCTGGGATGATGTGATCGATCGCGTGAGGCGTTTCGCAGATGAGCATCCGCAGAAAAAATGGTTGATCGGCCGCGGCTGGGACCAGAATGATTGGGCCCAAAAGGAATTCCCGACGAACGAAAAGCTGAATGAATTTTTTCCGGATCGGCCGGTGCTGTTGCAGCGGATCGATGGACATGCCGCTGTGGTGAACCAGAAGGCGATGGACGATGTGGCCCTGGATCCGAACAGTTCGATCGAAGGTGGCTTGATGATGAAACTGGATGGCAGGCCGACCGGAGTTCTGATCGACAATGCGGTCACGGTTTTCCAATCGATCTTCGATCAGGCCGACGAAGCAACCAAACGCCAGGCTTTGCTGGATGCGCAGGCGGATTGCTTCGCTGCTGGCCTCACCATGGTGCACGACGCGGGTCTCGATGTAGGCACGATCGAATTGATCCGTAAAATGCAGCAGGAAGGTGATCTGAAGATGCGCGTCTACGCGATGATCACCGATGATCAGGCGAGCTTCGAGCATTTTGAAAAGCGCGGGAAGATCGAAGATGAAAGGTTGATTGTGCGAAGTGTGAAGGTCTACGCCGATGGCGCGCTGGGATCGCGTGGCGCCTTATTGAAGAGAACGTATTCCGATCAGCACGATCACCATGGCCTGCAACTCGCCACGCGAGCGCATTTCGAGGAAGTGGCGGAATGGTGCAAGGCGAACGGCTTCCAGATGAACACCCACTGCATCGGCGATTCCGCCGCGAAGCTTCTGCTCGACGTGTACGGTGAAAAGCTGGGCGGCCAGAACGATCTGCGCTGGCGGATCGAACATGCCCAGGTGGTCGATCCCGCCGATCGGCCCAGGTTCGCGGAGTTCAGCATCATTCCAAGTGTGCAGCCTACACACGCGACAAGCGATGCGCCATGGGCCGGTGATCGGCTGGGCGCGGATCGTGTGAAGTATGCCTATGCATACGAGGAACTTCGAAAAGCGATGGGTATGCTCGCGCTCGGTACAGATTTCCCGATCGAAGGGATCGATCCGTTGCAGACTTTCCGATCGGCCGTGATCAGAAAGAATGCCGATGGCGAACCACCCGAAGGTTACCAGATCGAGAACGCCTTATCACGCGAGAACGCGCTGCGTGGAATGACGATCTGGAATGCGATCGCAAGTTTCAACGAGAATGACTTGGGAACATTGGAGACCGGCAAATTCGCCGACTTCGTTGTGGTGGATCGCGATCTTCTCACCATTCCGGAAGATCTTCTGTGGCAGGCGAAAGTGATCGCCACGTTCGTGAATGGCGAGCAAGTGAGCGGCCGTTGAATATTCTTTTCAACGGGATCAAACCCTCACCTACTTTCGTTGTCCTAACGATGCGATGCACAAGCATCGATCCTCACCCATGAACTTCCGATCCCTCTTTGGCTGCGCCATCTGCGTGGCCTTTGTTGTTCATTCGATCTCAACCAAGGGTCAGGATCTTCCGGCGGAAATGTATTTCAGCCCTGATGGGCACATGCTTCTCACCGGCGGCGCGCCGAGCACCGGCCTTTATGAAAAGCAAACGATCCGCACCATCGATCTCAACTTCGGGCAGCAGAATTTCTGGAACCTGTTGACACAGAATTATCAGGACCAGATCAATCTGCCGGCCACGATGGTCGTGGATGGAACGACCTACGAAAGTGTTGGTGTGCGCTTCAAAGGACAGACGAACTATTCCATGCTCCCACCGGGATCACAGAAGAAGTCGTTCAACATCACGTTGGATCATGCCATTCCCGATCAGGCCTTGATGGGTTACGAAACGCTGAACCTGAACAATGCGTTCCAGGATCCATCCTTCCTGCGTGAGGTGATCTACCTTGAATTGATCCGCGATCATGTACCCGCAGCAAAGGGGAATTTCGTCCATCTCAACATCAATGGTGAAAGCTGGGGGATCTATCCGAACATACAGCAATTGAATTCCGAATACCTGAAGGAATGGTTCCTCAACAACAATGGATCTCTGTGGCGCGCCGATCGCCCGGATGGTACCACCGGCGGCGGTGGCGGACCGAATTGGGGCGATGGAACAGCTGCGCTCAATTACCTCGGCAACGATACGGCGGAATACCAGGAGTACTACACGTTGAAACGATCGGAACAGACCGATCCGTGGACCGATCTGGTCACGGTCTGTCATCGTTTGAATACGTTGCCGGCGGCCATGTTCGAGGACAGCATTCCGCACTATCTCGATATCGATCGCACACTCTGGTTCCTGGCGAGTGAGATCGCTTTCAGCGATGATGACAGTTACGTGCACAAGGGAAAGATGGATTATTACCTGTACCGTGATGAACCTTCCGGACTGATGTTACCACTGGAGTTCGATGGGAACAGCGTGATGAAGAACAACGCCGTGAACTGGAGCGCGTTCTACAACGTGGACGATGTGAATTATCCATTGCTCAACAAATTGCTCTCGGTGCCCGCTTACCGGCAGCGTTACCTGGCGCACCTGCGCACATTGATCACGGAGAAAATGCAGAGCGCCACGTTCAACGAGCTGTTGGAGGAATGGTCTTCCATGATCGATGCGGAAGTGCAGGCCGATCCGAAGAAATTATACAGTTACTCTGCTTTCCAGAATGAATTGACGGTATTGGAGAGCTACATCACGAACCGCCGGAATTTCCTTACATCGAATATGGAAGTGGCGCAGATCGCACCTTCCATTTCCAACAGTATGCATTCCGTGAACGGCGAGGATTGGGTCCAACCTTTAGCATCCGATGCGGTGGACGTGCGTTGCAGCGTGGCATCAGGCAACGGCATCTTCGCTGTTGATCTTTACTACAGCCACGGGCTTTCCGGCAACTTCACCAGGATGACGATGTTCGATGATGGCCTGCACAATGATGGTCCGGCCGGCGATGGGATCTTCGGCGCGACGTTGCCACCTGCACCGGCCATGACGTACGTGCGTTGGTATGTGCAGGCCACATCAGAAAATGCAGACCGATCGGTCTCCTTCGATCCACCCGGCGCGGAACATGATATCTACGTATACCAGGTACAGCATGAAATGATGGCGGATCCTCCGGTGCGGATCAACGAGATCATGGCCGATAATCTCAATACTGTCGCCGATGGCGCATTGCAATACGATGATTGGATCGAACTGTACAATGTCTCTTCGGAAGCATATGATCTTACCGGACACTGGCTTACAGACAATGGCGCGGATCTGCACAAGTACCAGTTCCCGGAAGGCACCATCATACAACCTGGTGAATACTTGATCGTTTGGGCCGATGGTGAACCGGAGCAGGGAACGGATCACGCTGGTTTCAGTCTTTCCGCGGAAGGCGAGGAAGTATGGCTGAGCGATCCGCAGAATGTGGTACTCGATCATATGAGCTTCGGTGCACAGATCACCGACCTGGGCTACGCGCGTGTGCCGAACGGGACGGGGCCTTTCGTTCAGCAGACCGCGACCTTCGCGATGTTCAATGGTACGTCCGTATCC
>JAEYYE010000035.1 GCA_023430945.1 Bacteroidota bacterium | reverse complement strand
GGATCGGGCGGTGGATCGAGGCCGAGCTGCACCTGTTCGTACTGGCAGATCGCTGCCGTGATGCCCCCATTCACCGTGGCTTCCGTGGGAATGGTGAGCGGCATGCCCACATGATAGGAATAGCTCTGCGGACAGCCATTCACGCCAAGGGAACCCGTTACCACGTAGGTGTCTGTTTGCACGGGTGTGATCGTGAAACTTGGTGTCGTCGCCAGGATCTCATCCGGATCGGACTCTGCGTACCACGCGATGTTCGTCCATGGTCCAGGACAATTCAGTGTGATGGTCTCATCCCCGCAGATCAAGGAATCCTGTTCAACGGGCGGTGTACCGATATCGTGGACAGAGGCCGCATAGCTTTCACCAGCACCAAGACCGAACATGTACAGTTGAAAACCGTTCGCGGCCTGCACGGAATGCACGCCCGCGGCGATCGGGAGCTTCACATGCTTGTGCGTGTTGCAGCCATTGTACGATTGGAAAAGCGTCGGGTTGATCGCGCTGCCATCCACCGCCACCTGGCCTACCGAGGCATTGGGCACCACGATGCTCACGCTATGCTGGCTCAACTGGGGTGATGTGGGTGTGATGAACGTAGCCTGGGTCGAAAGGCGTTCCGCTGGCGAGAGGATCACCATGGAGGGATCGCCGCTGCCCGCACACGCGATGCCTTCGAGCAATTGCGTTACGCTCGCGGGTTTGCTGGTCTCGATGCAGACAGGCGTGTTCACGCCATTCACTTCATACTTCTGTCCGGCGTTCAAGGTGGAAACAACAGTTCCGCCGATCATTACGGCGGTATTGTTCTCATGCGCCAGAACGCGATAGGATGATCCGTTCACGCCATTCACGGGCACGGTGAAGAATTTGGTTCCCCACGTATTGAGGGGGAACAACTGCTCGAAGATGTGGTCGCATGCGGAGCAGGCCTGGCTCGGGATGTTCGCGCACATCGATCCGCCATAGACCGCGAAAGGCCGGCAGCTGCCGGAGTTGGTCGTCGCTTCGATCAATGTTCCGGTGAGGTCGAGGTTATCGAAGGCCGCCTGTATCTGGTAGGTCTGCCCGGCTTGCAAAGTGATGGTGAAGGGTACGTTAGCCGCATGCCCACCGAGCGTGGCCACCGATGGTGTGATCTGGATCTGCGTGCCATCCTGCGTCGCCACGATCAGCAGTTCGCTTTTATGCAGGTTGTTGAAGCCGGGCACGCCATGGTACGCATCCACGCGGTACCGATCGCCGAGCGATGTTTCCGGAAGGATCTGGGAATTATCCAACGTGAAATTCTGGAAGCTGCTGATCAGCACGTTCACATTGCCGGATGCTTCGATCAGCACACCCTTGGGCAATGCCATTTCCGATCCGGTATTCTCCGCACTGCTGGGCAATGTCACCGAGGCGACACCGTTCGCAGGGATCACGTACGATACGCTCCAGGCGGCAAGTGGAATGCTCACCGTACCAGTGGTGCCCACAGCACCCATCACGTTCACCTTCAGGCTTTGTGCCGCGAAGCCGTTCTGCATGAATCCGGTCCAGAAGCGCGTGCCTGAGGTGCCGAGCTGCGTATTGTCCTGTGAGGAAAGAAGCAAAGGAACAATGGTGAAGATCGCAGCCAGCAATGGCTGTACGTTCGCTCCAATACGACCTGTCCGTCGTTGCATGTGTCCTTTGTCGCCGCTGATCAGGCAGTTGCGGCGGGACTTTCTACGCGGGATCGGTCCTCAGGGTTGCTTCACCCCATCCGCAGCCTTTTCACCGATCCGCCATTCGATCCCGATATCCCATGCGGCGCGTATGTTCAGTACATCCGGATGATGCCAGACCATTTCGGGTTGAACTTCCCGATCGAGATCGCCGGTGTCCCAACGGCCATTGCCGTTGCTGTCACCGATCAGCCTGAGCTTCGCCTTTCCGGGAGGCAGCCGGTCCCATACGATCTCTTCGCCTGGATCTGTGATCGGACCTTCCAACAGGACCCTTTCCTGTAGATCGAGCAATTGGATGATGAATGGTCCGGTGGATCCATCCTCCACTTTCAACTGGATGCGGACCGTGCCGGTGCTTTCCTCCTCAGCGCGGCCGAGCTGAGCGCGTAGTGTATCATTCCGGCCCCCGTAGATATCGGTTAGGGCACCAGGTTGGATCAACAGCAGCAATTCATCGCCCGGCAGGATCGGTGCTTCGATGCGTATTCTACGGGGTGATGAGGGATCGCGGTACAGCGATGGATCGATCGCCTTGTCTTCGCGCATGATCTCGAAAAGTGAAGTGTCGATCGTGGCGATCGGTCGTGAAGCACTGATGCCGATCAAGCCGCTGTTCGCTCCGTCCATCAATTCAACCTTGAGACTTGTGAAGAATGGCATCGGCTGGCTGCGGCGATAACCGGTCGTATCGATCACTTCTTCCTCCGCAGTGATCTGGTATCTGCCGGCTTCAAGAGCGGTCGTGTCCGATGGCCAGAGTAGCACCGTGTCCCGCGTTGGCGCCCACTCGGGGAGCCATCGGAGCGTTCCACCGGTGCGTGCCACATCCTCGATGGTAATACTTTGGGCCGGGCGGTTCAATATGAGCTGGAGCGCGCCATCCGCGGTAACCTGCGTTCCCCTCACCTGTTGTTTCGATCCAACTTCCTTGAACAGGCGTAGCTGATGCACCTGCAGGGAGTCCGACGGACGATGGGCTTTCACCGGATCATCCAGGAACGCGATCTCTTCATTCGGAAGGTCGAAGCGGTAGTTCGCGTTCTGATCGCGCATGGCATACAACCGGTATTCACCTTCACGCAGATGATCGAGCAGGAGGTCACCAGAACCGTTCGTGCGCGTCGCGAAGGCGGGGCGTGAGGTGCGCACGCTACCGGTGTCGCCCACCTGGTGCACCACCACGAGCACGCCGCTTTCAGGTTGTCCGGTGAAGGCATTGGTCACTTTTCCGGCGATCATCGCACTATCCACGAACGATCCGGTACTTACTACATGAACGAGGCCTGCCGCGATGTTGCCTTCGGTAAGGTCCCTGATCGCCTCACCGATCGAAAAGCTGTAGGTGGTATTGGGTGAGAGCGGTGCCCTAAGGCCTATGGTGACGGTGCGCGGGCCGGTGAGGCGAACTTCGGGCGTTGATGAGAGCGGCGGAGAGATCAGCAACCGATCGCGCACACGATCCAGTTGGATGCGTTCATTGAAGGACAAGGTGATCCGGTCTCCGCTGAAATTGGTGGTAAGATGTGGTGGATCCGCAGCCACCAGCAGCGGCGGATGGGTGTCGCGTTCACCACCCGGGATATCGGCCACCTGCGCACATGCGGTGAGCAGGAGGATCAAGAGATACAACAGCCCGATCGGTTGCATCAGTGGCAATGGGAAAGAAGTTCGCAGAGCCCGCGCAGATGCATCGCGTCCTCTTCGTGGAATTCATCCGGCTGTGTACTATCGATATCCAGCACGCCGGTCACTTCACCTGCCCCGTTCACGATCGGTACCACGATCTCCGATCGGCTGAACTGGCTGCAAGCGATATGGCCCGGGAACTGTTCCACATCCGGAACGATCAATGTGCGGCGTTGCTCCCAGGCGCTTCCGCAGACGCCTTTCCCAAAACCGATCCTGGTGCAGGCGATCGGCCCCTGGAACGGCCCGAGAACAAGTTCATTCCCGATCACGCGATAGAAACCGATCCAATGCCAGTTGAAGGCCTGCATGAGCGCTGCGGAAACGTTCGCCATGGCCGCGATCAGGTCGGTCTCATCGTGCAGCAAGCTTTTCACCTGCGGCACGAGCGATCGCCAGATCGCGCTCCGATCGGTGGTGGCTGGTAATTCTATCTGTTCCATCCGGCGCTAAAGTACCCGCTACGCGCACGCGGCGGTATACAAGCTTATAGCAATGCCGGGCACGGTGCCCAGCGCATTCACACATGCTTCAATGGTCGCACCGGTGGTCACCACATCATCCACCAGCAGGATATGCTTGTCGCGTAGTTTTTCGGGATCACGCACCGCAAATGCTTCCTTCACGTTCTGCCAGCGCGCGATCCTGCCGCGCTTGGTCTGCGAACTTGTTGCTTCGATCCGTATCAATTCGTTCTTGAGGGAGGGGAGGTGAAGGATCTGCTGCATCCCTTCGATGATCACCTGGCTTTGGTTGAAACCGCGGCGTCTTTCCTTCGCTCGGTGCAGCGGCACAGCGAGCATGATATCGATCCCCTTGAACCGTTCGGAATCCTGGATGTCGGTGGCCATCATCCGGCCCAGCTCTTTGCCGATCGGCGTATCGGCCTTGTATTTCAACCGGTGCAACAAACGTTGTGCTACGCCAGATCGGTTGAACAGCAGGAATGAACTGGCGGCCCGCAAGCGTACCCGGCCCTTGAACAACTGCTCGACCCGATTCTCCGGGTCATCATGGAAGCGCGCAAGCGGCAGATCCGCCAGGCAGGCTGTGCACAGCATTCGTTCGTGCCGGAACAGCGCCTGATCGCAGCCTGCGCATCGCCTGGGGAAAAGCAATCCCGAGAGATCGCTGATCCATTCGCCGATCGATGCAGTGCTACTGTTCAATGATCAATACTTTGTTGAAAAGCGGAACGTTCAATTCTGGAACGTCATTATCCCACCCCTCTAATTTAGCGCACCGATCAGGCCCAAGCCGCCATCCCGGAATGACCATGGAGAATCAGAACGACCGCGGAACCACTGTTGTGAAGAAGAGTTCCAATACCGGCCTGTTGTTGCTGGTGGTGCTATTGTTGATCAGCAATGTGGTGATGTTGTGGATGCTCATGCAACGCAACAAGGAGGTGGATCGGAGCGAGCAGCAGGTGCAGAATATCACGGCCGAAAAGGAGAACGTGACCCATCTGCTGGAGAATATGCTCGCCTCCTACGATACACTGAAGACGGAGAACGAACAGATCACCACCGAGATGGAAGCGCAGCGCGCGCATATCGAGGAATTGCTCGATCAGGTGAAACGTGGCAACTATGATCTTTCCAAGGCGAAGAAGGAGGCTGAAACATTGCGGCGGATCATGAAGGGCTATGTGGCAACGATCGATTCGCTCAACCAGGCCAACCAGTTGCTCACCGCCGAGAACATGACCATCCGCCAGGAACTCGGCGAGGTGCAAGGCCAGCGCGAGGCCCTCGCTACCAAGGCGCAAGATCTCGAAGGCCGGATCACCAAGGGTAGCGTGCTCCATGCCACCACGATCTCCTCAGGTGCACTTTACATGCGGAACAACGGCAAACAGGTTGATACCAATCGCGCGAAACGTGCGGAAATGGTGAAGAGCTGTTTCACACTTGGCGAGAATCGCGTTGCCACCGCCGGCGACAAGGTGCTCTACATGCGCGTGATCAGTCCCGATGGCAAGGTTCTGCCATCCGGCGATCCTGACAACCGGTTCAGCTTCAATGGCGTTGAAGGTGAGTACAGCGCGCGCCGTGAGGTGAACTACCAGAACCAGCCGGTGGACGTCTGCATCTTCTGGAACGGTGGGCAGGAACTGAAGTCAGGCCAGTACCTTGTGGAGATCTACGAGAGCGGTGGTCTGGTGGGCAAGGCTTCCTTCGATCTGAAATAGGATCAGAAGAAGGCGCGCACCTGTGCGCCGCCCACATGCACGATCGGCAGCCCCTCCGATCGGCGGCCGTTGTAGGTGAGATCCACTTGCAGATTGTTGCTCAGGTTGCGCTGGATGCTCATGCTCCAGGTAAGGTTCGTTCCCGGGCGCAACCCGCTCAGCATTTCGTTGCCGAGCGAGGAATTCACCTCACCATCGTAGGCGATATCCACCAGGTTCGCAGTGCCGAGAATGCTTCCCTTGCCAGCCGTATTGTAGCGTAATTCCAGGCCGAGGTCCTGCATCAGCGCTTGCTCACCACCGAATTCGGCGTTGTTCTTCTTCTCCGTGTATCGGAATGATGCGATCGCACGGAACGTTGTTCCGGGTTGCCAGGTGATCCGCGGCCGCAAGCCCCGTTGTTCGATCGCATACGTGCGGCCGGAAAGAATGTCCGATCCGCTGGAGATCCGGCCTTGTTCGCTCTCCACATCGAGCGTCCATTGCCGGGTGGTGTTCCAGCGAAGCCGGATCGTGTTCATGTCCCGCGATCGTGATTCGAAACCGTTGGTGAGCAGGGTGCGGCTCTGATCGCTCTGCCAGGTATGATCCACGCTCCAGGAACGGCTTGTGCGATCGTAATAGAACGTGTTGCGCGCCGAGGCGTTATACGCGCTCAAAGTGGTATCGGCGCCCTGCATGTTGAAGGGATCGAGGGCTTGCAGCAGATCATCAACGCCGGTCTTCCGATCGATGCGGATCGATGCCAGATCGGAGAATTTTCCGATGAAACCGCCGAAACCCTTCCGCTCGCCAAGAACCACCGCCGGACGCAGGTCCAGCGAGGCGCTCAACTGGTTGCTGAAGGTTCGTACGTAGGTATCGCTCGGTACGAACACGCGCACGTAGTTCGCTTCGTAACCGAACGGCGCGATCTCGAATTCGTTCAGTTCCTTGATCGAATTCCCGTTGTAATCATTCCACACGAACGTGCCCTGCCCGGCCGGAACTTCCAGGTAGATGTATTCACGACGTTGTTCCAATCCCGATCCGAATTCATAGAAGGCATCCACCACGGCCACGCCTCTGAACATCGTAAGATCATAGTCGAAGCGCGCGAGATACGTGTCCTCCGGTTCCTGGGCGGTTAGCAACGTATCGGCGATCTGCAGTCGCCGGTAGGTGAAGGTCGTGTTCAGGCGATTGCGTGGGTTCCTTGCCAGATCAAGGTTGAAGGAATACGCGTTAGCAATGGTGCTCAGCACCAACTCGCCTTCACGGAAAGCATGATCCAGACGCTGGCCGCCGGAGAGCATCCATTTGTTCCTGAAACTATCCGGACTTTGAACGAAGACGGACCAATCGTGGAACGAATAGCTCGGCAGCATCAGGTTGTTCAGCGTATCGCGGAAAAGATTGCGCTCGTGCTCATCGCGATAACCTATCGTGATCGGATTGAACTTGTAGCGTGTCTGTCCTTTGTGTCGCAGGAAGCTGCTTTCCACGGGTAACGTCGTATTCAACCAGCTGCCCGTGCCGGTGAGTTCCCAGCGCCCCGTTCGCAGATCGCTATCGATCCGCTGGCGGTAGCCTCGATACAGTTCAGTGACATGGAAAACTTCCGATCCGAGCATCAATTGGCCGAGCTTTTTCCCGCGTACTCCAGCATTCACTCCAGCGAGCACCTGATCGTTGTCCAACGGGATCGAAAGCGCGTTCCAGTTCCGTTCGAATTCCACCGCGCGGTACCGTTCCACCGGCCTGAATTCTCCGGTGATCGATTCGATATCGCCGCCGATCATAAGTTGAAGTGAAGTGTCTTGCGCATGGATCGGGATGGCGTGTTGCACCCGCGACATGATGCCGAAACCCTGATCATCGCTCTCATCGATGGAACTGAACGTATTGCGATCATCGTTGCTCATCGCCAGTTCAACCGTGGCGTTCGTGCGCTTGCTGAAGCGATGGTCCACACCAAGGGTGATGAGCTGTTGTGTTCGCGGCGGGATCAGCACACGCACGGGAGCATGATCGCCGCGCCGCACGATCTGCCCGTTGATCGTATCCGGCGCGATCCAACGGAACACGCGGCCGTTGGGCGTGAATTCCTGCTGGATGTAATCACCAGCGCCAGCGCCTATCTGAGTGAACGTAAGCCGGTAGAGCGCGACCTCTGGATCGGTGCTGTACACGTAGACGGGATCATAGCCGAGGGAATCCGTGCGGCGGTACAACACCTGATCATCGGTCCAGCCGGTGCTGTCGATCCCGTTCACCAACGCGCCGAATGGATCATCGCCGGCCTCTGAAAGCGCGAGTTCATCCTCTTCGCTCAGTTGCTGCTGAAGCGGTTGGGATCTGTGGTCCTGTTCGCTGTAAACGTTCAGGCGGATCGTGCTTTTTCCAAGTTCCGTCACATTGTCCACGCGAACGAGCGATCGCGCATAGTTCTTGTCAGAATACTGGAATTCCACCGTGATCCTTCGATCCTTCGTGATCAGCCTGCGTGCGGTGAACGTAAGCTCGGCCGTGTTGTAATCGATCACGTAATCGTTCTCCTGGCCGCGTGTCATCAATTGGCCATCGATGAAAACACGCTCCGTGCCCGAAAGCACCACGATGAACGTTTCGCCGGCATTTCCGCGGAGGCGGTAAGGGCCCTGCACACCTTCGATCCCCTGGATCGACTGGCGTGTGAATTTGCCTTTGCTGATCGCCACGCTCGCACCGGCGATGCTCTTTCCATTCTCACCAAGTCCGAATTTCGTGTTGTAGCTGAGGCCTTTCGTTTTCTTCAGATACGTGAGGAAATGGCTTCGGGGCCGAAGGAGCACGAAATCTCCGGCGATCAATTCCCAGAGAGGCGAGCCACCTGCTGGATCATCCTCGAAGAGCTTGATGAACACCTGATCGAAATCCTGCAGCTCCAATGTATTTCCACCGGCCTGGATCGGAATGTTGTTGTCCGTGACGGAAGCGAGAACCTTTATCCGATCGGTGAGATTCCCGCTCAACTCCAAATTCAAGGTTGAATTCACCGAAAGGTCCTGGTTGTTGCCGAAAAGGATCCCGCGCGAAATGCTTCCGCTGCGGTTCAAACCCTGCGCATCCATGAGCGAACCCTCCTGCCGCGGGATCTCGTATTTGAATGGATCGACATGATCGCCGGAAGGCGTTGTGAGAAGCGTCTGGTCCTTGTGGAAATATTCCCTGCCGAGCAGGAGCGGCATCACCCTGTAGATCGCTAGCGCGCTATCCGGCGCACCGGGCCAGATGACCGTGGATCGATAGGGGTCCAATCGGTACCAGGCCGGATCGGCCGGAACACTGTCGATGAGGAAGCGGAGACTTCCGGGGACCACGCTGAGCGTATCGAGCCGGAGCGTATCGCCGTGGAAATGCACGACGCGCTGGCGCAGATTGGAACCCTGTTGCGCTGCCGCCGTAGAAGCGAGCGTTACGAATGAGAGAAGCACCAGGCACCGCCCAAGAGATCGGACCATCGACCGGCTGGTCGGGCGGATCGTCGCATTCCAGCGGGCGGTGGGCGTTATCGGCATGAGCAGAGCAGGCCGAAAATTATCCGTTATGGAACGAACGGTGATCCTTCAAGGCGCCATCACCAATTGGTTGTTGAATGATAAGAGGCATCGTTGCCCGCTGCGGGAAATCCCCGGATATTTTTGGCAGTATCCCATCCATTACATGCGTTGCTGCCTGCGGATCATATCATTTTTCCTGTTCCCGATACTGATCTGCTCTTGTTCGGCGCGCGCCGATCGGCACAGCAATGAAGCCAGGGGCGGCAAGTATTACGGTGGGATATTCAACGCCAACGAGGGTGAGGAATTGCGTGGCCTGTTCCCGCTTTCGCTCACGCAGGCCGCTTCACACCGCGTAGCGGCGCAGATCTACGAAGGGCTCGTGCGTTTCGATCAGGCCGATCTTTCCATCAAGCCAGGGCTTGCTTCAAGCTGGACGCTCGATCCGAACACGAACACATACACGTTCAACATACGGAAAGGCGTCCGTTTCCATGATGATCCGTGTTTCCGCAACGGAAAAGGAAGGGAGCTTACCGCGCACGATGTGGCCTATTGCTTCACGCAGGTCTGCACCAACGATGCGCAGAACCAGATGGGCTGGATCTTCAAGGAGCGCGTGGTGGGGGCTGATGATCATTTCTATTCCAAGGGAAATGGATCGGCCGGTGTGAAAGGCATAAAGGCGATCGATGATCATACCCTGCAGATCGAACTCACCAACGCATCGCCCATTTTCCTACAATTGCTCGCGCACCAGGGCTGTTGGATCTATCCGAAGGAAATGGTGGACCATTACCGCGAGGAAGTGACCTGGCGCGCCGTAGGCACCGGTCCATTCAAATTGCGCACCCACCGGCGGGGTGAAGCATTGATCCTGGAACGCAACCACAATTATTGGGGAACCGATGAGCACGGCAACCAGCTCCCCTTCCTCGATGCGGTGCGCTACACCTTCGCGGCGGATAAAAGCAGGGAGCTGGATGAATTCATGAAAGGGAACCTGTCCCTGATCTTTGAATTGCCGGTGGATCGCACGGAATTCGTTGAGGCGAACAATGCCGATCACCAGGTACAATCGATCCCGGCACTTTCAGTACAGTTCTATGGATTCAACCAACGGAGCGAAGCGTTCAAGGATGTGCGTGTGCGCCGGGCCTTGAGCATGGCGGTGGACAGGCAGCTTCTGGTGGATAGTGCCTTGAGCGGCCTTGCCGTACCTGCGACCCATGGCGTGGTAGCGCCGGGTTTCATCGGTTATCCCTACGACTCGGTACCGGCGATCGTTTTCGATCCCGACCGGGCCAGGAAGCTGCTGGCGGATGCGGGCTATCCAGGAGGACGCGGAATGCCCACTGTTTTCCTGCAAGTGAACAGCGATGGGTTCGGCTACATTAAAGTGGCCGGCATGCTACGTGAAATGCTCGAGAAGGAACTTGGTGTCCGCGTGGTGACCACCGTATTACCGGTGACCCAGCATTTCGACAAGATCCTTCGTGGGGAGGCGAACTTCTGGCGCGAAGGCTGGATCGTGGACCATCCCGATCCGGAGAACATCCTTGAATTGTTCCACGGCAAACATGTGCCTGCGGATGCTGTGGAAATATCTTATTTGAACAGCACACGCTACGTGGACAAACGGTTCGATGGATGGTTCTCGCTGGCGAAGACCACCGCCGATCCTGAAGAACGAATGAAGTTGCTGGCAAAGGCCGAAAAGCAATTGATGAGCGATGCCGTAGTGATGCCGTTGTACCACGAACGATCCATAAGGCTCCTGCAGCCCTACGTGCGCGATCTGCCGATCAACGGAATGGAATATCGCGATCTGGCCACGGTATGGTTCGATCCTGCCAAGGATCCGAAGAATTAGGTGCGGCCGCTGGAAATGAACTCGTAAACGAGCTGTTTGGCGAGAGGCATGTAGGTTTCGATCAGCGGTAACGGCACTTCAGCCTCCAGCACGAACGTGGCGGGATTGGGATGATCGCGATGTTGCGCACGCAGATCGGCCTTTATGTTCTCGTAGGTACAGGCGATCCCCACGGAATACGTGGTCAAGAATCGCGTGATCACGCTCCGGTATTGATCCACTTCTGAATGTTCGCGGAACAACGGCATCGTGTAGGCGTACACACGTGCATCGCGACCGGTGCGCAAAAGCAGCCAGCCCTCCGTGGCATGCAATGGTTGTATGCCCACAGGGGAGAATTGGATCCTCTCCCCAAGCTCGTGTTTCAATTCCTGCCCAAGCAACAGGGTGCGCCTCAGATCGGGGATCGAAAAGTCGATCACCTCCTCGATCAGTTCAAGTAGTACGTCATCGGCATCGCGTTCATGCAATGCTTCACCGGTACGTGGATCGAACCCGATCAACTGGCCGGGCATCCCCTGGGCGAGTTCGTTCTTCCCGCATTTCAATTGGACCAATTCCTCCAGGTGGGATCGCAGATCATCCAGATAGGGATAAAGTTTGCGTTCGCTGAACCGTTCGTTCACGCGTTGCAGGTAGCCAAGCAGAATGTAACGCTTCAGTTCGGCATCCAATGCGGGCATCACCACCCAATCCTTCGGCAAGCGGCTGTTGTTCATCCGTACGGGAATACTATTGCAACGAGATGTTCAAAAATATTGTTGCCGCGGGTGCAGCAATGGCAGCACCGTGCCCACCTTTGAACAGCTTCCTGTAAATCCACAAGCATGCCGATCCGCCTGTCGATCCTTCTTCCTTTGATCAGCGCCGTTCTGCTCACTTCCTGTGTTCCCCAGCGGAAATACCAGGAGGCCGCGGATCGTGCGAAGCTCCTGCAAGCGGAGACCGATGCTGCGAACGCACGCGCCCGTGATGCGCAGACCGCGCTGGAAGAGGTGAATTCGCGCATGGCAGACCTGGAGCGAAGGATGAAGGAACTCCAACGCGATACCACGATCACGGGTACTTCGTTGCGGCAGATGACCATGCAGTACGACAAGATCAATACGTTGAACAACGAACTGCTGGAGAAATACAACAAGTTGCTGGCCGGCGATCGGAGCGAGAACCAGAAGCTGGTGGCCGATCTGGAAGCTTTACGATCGGACCTCATCAACAAAGAGGATTCGTTGAACGCACTGTCCAAAAGAGTGGGCGAGAAGCAGGCTGCCCTTGCCGATCGCGAAGCCAGACTTGCGGAACTTCAGGCGGAGATCGCGGCGAAGGATGCCGCTATGAAAGGGCTGAAGGATCGTGTGAGCCAGGCCCTCACCGGTTTTGAAGGGAAGGGGCTTACCGTGGAGCAGCGTGGCGGGCGGATCTACGTTAGCATGGAGAACAAGCTGCTCTTTCCCAGCGGAAGCGCCGCCGTGGATCCGAAGGGAAGGGAAGCGATCAGCAAACTGGCCAAGGCGATCGAAAATGAGAAGGACTTGAACATAATGGTGGAAGGACACACCGATGTGGACAAGGTGCAGCCCGGTGCAACTTACAAGGACAATTGGGACCTGAGCGTGTTGCGGGCCACCAGCGTTGTGCGCATCATGCAGGAAGCAAGCGGGATCGATCCGCTGCGGATTACGGCTTCCGGGCGCGGCGAATATCTGCCTGTCGATCCGAACGACAAGGCCAAGAACAGGCGGATCGAAGTGATCCTCGCGCCTGATCTGGAGCAATTGTATGAGTTGGTGCGGGATTGAGCCCACACGGTGGGGTGGGTGTGGCGAAAGCCCGGCAGTTTTCCCTGATCTTCCACATTCCCCCTCGTAGTATCGGCTTTTGCGCCTCGATGGACTCCGATAGGGGACCGTGTGAAAAAAGCTTGACCCCCTGAGCGGGGAATTGGTCGAAAAGCCTTCCGATCCGACGAATGGGCCATGCCGCCCGCACAATAGCGTCGTACTCCCGATGAAGCACCGGATCGGCCCGTTAGGACACGCTGAAACCCACGTGGTTGTAAGAGTTTGAACGTACGAGGGATCTTCTTGCCGGCTAACTTCGCGATCGCTCAAAAAAAGGCCACGCTCTTACCGGCACGGCCGCCCTCGAACCCTTGATGCGGATAGCCTCGCAAGTCACCAATGACCAATGGAAAGGTTCCAGCCTTTCCATGTTGCGGAGCTTCAGCACTCAGATCCCATACCATATGATGAAGTCTCGTGTTCTGCTCCTCCTGTCGTTCATGGCTTTCGCGACAGGGATCTTTTCGCAAAGTTCCTCCCAGAACGCCTCAGTTCTGGTGAGTGCAACGGTACAGAATTCTCCACCGCGCATCACGCTGAATTGGGTACAGGCCTCCAACACCTCTTCGATCAGCATCTACCGCAAGCTGAAAAGCGATTCTTCCTGGGGCTCGTCCATTGCGAACCCCTCTTCGTCATCCACGCAGTACCAGGATAATTCGGTGCAGGTGGGTGTGGCGTACGAATACAAGATCGTTCGTTCGGCCAACGGTTCCACCGGAACCGGGTACATCGCAAGCGGGATCGAGGTTCCACTACCCGATTACCGGGGCAAACTGATCCTGCTTGTGGACAATACGCTGGCGCCACAGATGACCAGTGAATTGAACCAGTTGCAGAAGGACCTGAAAGGCGATGGCTGGGCGGTGATCCGCGAGGATGTGAGCCGCACGGCATCCGCAAGTTCGATCCGTAACATCGTGGTGGGCCACTACAACAACGATCCTTCCAACGTGAAGGCGGTGTACATGGTCGGCCACGTACCGGTGCCCTATTCCGGGAATGCCGCGCCGGATGGTCACTCCGAGCACGTTGGGGCCTGGCCCTGCGATGGCTACTACGGTGAGATGAACGGTTCGTGGACCGATAACAGCGTTTACAACTCCGGCGCACAGCGTCAGGCGAACAGGAATATTCCAGGTGACGGTAAGTTCGACCAAAGCAATTTCCCTTCGGATGTTGAACTTCAGGTGGGCCGTGTGGACCTGTATGAAATGCCTGCCTTCTCACAGAGTGAAGTGCAGTTGGTGAAGAACTATCTCAACCGTGCGCACAGTTTCAAGGTCAAGGGATGGACTCCTCTCAACCGGGGCCTCGTATTCGATAACCTGCAATGGGTGGGCAGTCCGATCGCTGGAAGTGCATGGAGGAACATGGGTCCGCTCGTGGGTGCGTCGAACATCACCGATGCCAATGAGAACGGTACATCATTCCACAATCTGGTGAATGGGGAAAGTTACCTGTGGACCTACTCGAGCGGCGGCGGTACCCAGGGTTGGGTGAATGGCGGCCCCACCTTCAATGGCGCGAACAATATCGGCACCACCAACAACTATGCGGCGAACAGCACCATGGGCGGGGTGTTCAACATGTCATGCGGAAGCTATTTCGGCGACTGGGACAACATGGACAACTTCCTTCGTGCACCGATCGCGAAGGGGGATGCGCTCACCAGTGTATGGGCTGGCATTCCCGCATGGTATTTCCACCACATGGGCATCGGTGACAACATCGGTTACAGCACGAAGATCACGATGAACAACTCCAGCCTTTACACGCCGCTCACCGAAGGCTGGCAGGGTTCGATCGGAAGGATCCATCTCGGCCTTATGGGAGATCCATCACTGCGTATGCAGATGATAGCTCCGCCCACATCCCTTACCGTGAGCAACTCGAACGGGACCGCTGCTTTCAGCTGGTCAGCATCACCGGAAAGCAACATTCTGGGTTACCATATCTACCGCTTCAGTTCCACCGGCACCATCACCCGTCTCACCACAGATCCAGTGAGCGGTACTTCGTACCAGAACGCAGCGATCCCTTTTGAAGCAGGCCGTGAGTACATGGTGCGAGCGGTAAAGCTTCAAGTGAACCAGAGCGGTAGTTACCTCAACCTTTCACTTGGTGCGATCGCAACAGCGGCTGGATCGGCATCGGCGGATTGCTCAGGTGTGGTGGGCGGAAGCGCTGTACCGGGTTCCCCTTGCAACGACAATGATCCATGTACCTCCAACGATACCTGGAATTCGAATTGCCAATGCGTGGGAACCCCGGGTACGATCTCCGCTTCGATCACACCGCAAGGTCCCACGAGCTTCTGCTCGGGTGGCAGTGTCGTGCTGAGTGCGAACACCGGCAGCGGTTACACCTACACCTGGAAGCGCGATGGCACCACGATCAGCGGCGCAAGCGGATCGAATTACACCGCTACTGAAGCCGGGAATTACACAGTTCGGATCAGCAATGGTGGCTGCGAGAACACTTCCTCTGGAGTTAGCGTTTCGATCAGCTCAGCTCCTTCCGCATCGATCACACCGCAAGGCCCGACGAGCTTCTGCTCGGGTGGAAGTGTTGTGTTGAGCGCGAACACCGGCAG
>JAEYYE010000021.1 GCA_023430945.1 Bacteroidota bacterium | reverse complement strand
AAAGAATTGTGATACAATACCACCCGCCTATCTTCGTTCCCACCGCGATGGCCCGATATCTATCCGCTGTTCTTCTTTCCGTTCTCATTTCATCTGCCAGTGCACAGCTCGGTGGCAGTTCCGCTTTTCGAGTCCTGGATATACCAAGCTCGGCACGCGCTTCCGCATTGGGCGGGAATTACATCGCAGTATATGATGCCGATCTGAACCTGGGCATCTTCAATCCGGGCCTGCTGAACAAGGAGATGGGACGCCAGGTGGCGTTGAGCTACCTGCCGTATTTCGAAGGCATCAACATCGGTTACGTTTCCTACGCGCACCATTTCGACAGTGTGAAGGCGACGGTGGCCGCGACGGTTCAATACGTTGATTACGGCACGTTCATGCGTACCGATGAAGCGGGAACGGAGCTGGGCGAATTCAGCGCGGGCGAATATGTGGTGCAGATCGGTGGTGGCATTCCCGTGGATAGCCTCTTCAGCGTAGGCGCGAACATGAAGTTCATCACCAGCGCGTACGATACCTACAACTCCACCGCCTGGGCGATGGACCTTGGTGGTGTGTTCCACAAGAGATCGCTCGGGCTTACGGTGGGAGCGTTGGTGCGGAACATCGGCTACCAGTCATCGCCCTTCACCGATCAGCGGGAAAAACTTCCATTCCAGGTGCAGATCGGCACCACGTACAAATTCAAACATGCCCCATTCAGGTTGGGATTGATGATGGAGCAATTGCAGCAGTGGGATCTCACTTACGATGATCCGAACGCAGTGCAGCAGATCGATCCCACCACCGGTGAAGCGATCGAGGACAAGATCACGAAGGGAGAGAAGGCGATGCTCCATCTGGTGCCCAGCGTGGAGATCCTGTTGAGCCGGAATTTCATGCTGCGTGTGGGCTACAACCATCGCCGCCGCCAGGAACTGGTGCTGCCGGACAAGCCTGCGATCACCGGCTTGAGCTTCGGGCTTGGCCTTCGCGTGAGCAAGATCCACATCAGCTATGGTTATTCGCAGTTGCATCTGGCCGGTATATCGAATACCTTCACGCTGGGCGTGCGCTTCGCGGATCTGCAACGATCGAAGACCGATGGAATACCTGCGAACACCGATCGATGAGGAATTGCTGGTGGTACCGGGGCCGGATGCCGTAAGCGACGCGATTACCTTCGCTCCCCAGCCCGGTTCCCAATTGAAGCGCATCAACATCGCCGTGGACGGTTTTTCCTCCTGCGGAAAGAGCACGCTGGCGAAGCATCTTGCACTGCACCTCGGCTACACATACATCGATAGTGGTGCGATGTATCGCGCGGTGGCGCTCTACATGCTGGAGAACGGATTCGTGCGCGATGGGAGGTTGGATAAGGCCGCGCTGATCCAGGAGTTGGATCGGATCGATATCCGCTTCCACCACGACCTGATGACCGGCAGGAATGAAACCTTCCTGAACGGAAGGAACGTGGAATCGAAGATCCGCGGGATGGAAGTGAGCCGCCATGTCACATTGGTAAGCCCGGTTCCTGAAGTACGGGCGAAACTGGTGAAACTGCAGCAGGCGCTGGGCCGCGAACGCGGAGTGGTGATGGATGGCCGCGATATCGGCACCGTGGTGCTTCCCGATGCGGAAGTGAAATTCTACATGACCGCGCGCACCGATGTGCGCGCGATGCGGCGTTATTCCGAATTGAAAGCGAAAGGTCTGGAAGTTGACTTCGCAAGCGTGATGGAGAACATCCGGCGGCGCGATGAGGACGATACCACACGTGCCGCCGATCCGTTGATACAGGCGCCGGATGCGATCGTGATCGATAACAGCGATATGACGGAGCAGGAACAGTTCGAACATGCGCTGGATGTGATCGCGCAAGTGCTGGCACGCGTTGGATCGGAGTGATCGATCCGGCCGATCGCACCTGATCTTTGTCCTCTTATTCCTTTCCCAATGCGATCAAGGATCTTGTTCGTGCTTGTCGTTCTCATCCTTTCAGGTTGCGACGATGTCTTCAAGATCACACCTTACGATGCCATCACATCAACGACGCACAGCGGGCTCAATGATCGCAACATACTCGCCTGGCAGAATGAAGCGAATGCCGATACCGGGGCGATCACGATCGCCTTGTTGAGCGATCCACATTACCATTACGGCGATCTGGCCGATCTGGTCGATCGCATCAACTCCGATCCATCCATCGATGTGGTGATCGTGCCTGGCGATCTGACCGATCAGGGACTACTGCAGGAATTCGAGTGGTTCGCGGAGAAGATGATGGAGCTTGATGTGCCGTGGATCGCAACGATCGGCAACCATGATCACCTCGGTGCCGGAAGGCTGATCTATGAGAACATGTTCGGCCCCCGGAACTTCTTCACCGATCTGAAAGGTTTCCGCTTCATCTTCCTCGACAATACCGTGTGGGAAAGCGAGATGCCGATCGATATCAGCGGTCTCACACAGCGGCTTGCCACATCCGGGGATCTCACGCCGGTCGTGATCGCGCACATACCGTTGGAGAACGATCAGCTTGCCGCCGGCGAAGGTCCACAGATCAGGCAATTGCTGCACGAGCATCATGTTCCGTTGTTCATCCACGGGCACCTGCATGCGTTCGTGGACAATACCGATGCGAACGGGATGCGGCGCGTGGGGATCCCGTGGGTTGAAGATCGCGAATATGTGCGGATCACGTTGGGTGAAGAGATAACCGTTGAACGGATAGGACTTTGATCGCGCGCTGCACACTTCTCATCCTCGGACTTTTCCTTCACTCAGTGGTACTTCCGCAGGAGATGGAAAAGCGTGCGAGGCACTGGCATGTTCGCGCACAGTTCGCAGGTTACCAGGGATTGATCTCCGTTGGTGGTGGGCCTGTGCTCGCCGGCGGTCGTTGGCATCCCGGACTGATGTATGGTTTTGCGCCACCGGCTGGTGATCGTCCAGCAGTCCACCAGATCATCGTTCGCAACGATCTGCTGTTCCGCCCCGATCCCGCCGATCGGAAATTCCACGTGTCACCATCGCTCAGTGCGAATTTGTTGATCGAAACAGGGCGCTTCAGCTACCTGAAACTGCCCTCGGAATTTCCCGCCGGATATTATGCCGTACCACAATTGCATGGCACGTTCGGGCTCGGGGCGAGATGGATCAGGCGAATGCCGGATGGCAGCTTGTTCAGGAACGTCTCCTTTTCCGCGGAATTCACCGGGCTCGATACCTACATCTGGTATTCGATCAGCGAACGCGGAATTCCGATCAGCGATGCGTTCGGGCTGTCATTCGCATTCGCAGCATCATTTTGAACGCTGTTGCCAAACGGTAACCGATCGCGATCTCGAAAGCACCCTGTCGCCTGCGCGATGCATATCGGCTTCACCCGCGACCAGATCCGTCGCCGTATCGATCACCTTCACCCACTGCTCCCCGAAGCGTTCGGGCGGCAACCTGAATTCAAGATCCACATCCGCGGCGTTGAAGATGATGAAGAAGCTATCATCGGTGATCGCTTCACCCTTCGGCCCCGCCATACGCAGACCTTTCCCGTTCAGGTAGATCCCCACCGATCGCGCTGGATCGTGGTTCCAGTTCGCTTCGCTCATTTCCTCGCCCGAAGGTTGGAACCACGCGATATCCTCGAGGCCCACACCTTTTATCGGCTGCCCTTTGAACCAGCGTTTCCGCGAGAACACGGGATGCGCGTGGTAGAAATGGATCAATTCCTTCGTGAAGCGGAGCAGTCCGTGATCGGCGCTTTTCCAATCAAGCCATGAGATCTCGTTATCCTGGCAGTAGGCGTTATTGTTGCCTTGTTGCGTACGGCCGAATTCGTCGCCGGCGACCATCATGGGCACACCTTGTGAAAGAAAGAGCGTGGTGAGCAGATTGCGCTTCTGGCGTGCGCGAAGTTCGTTCACCGCCGGATCATCGGAAGGTCCTTCGGCACCGCAATTCCAGGATCGGTTGTGGCTCTCGCCATCGTTGTTCCCTTCACCATTGGCCTCGTTGTGCTTCTCGTTGTATGAAACAAGATCGTTCAGCGTGAAACCATCGTGTGCGGTGATGAAATTGATGCTCGCCTGCGGTTTGCGGTAATCATCCTTGTACAGATCGGAAGAGCCGGTGAAACGTTCCGCGAATTCGGAGAGCATGCTATCCGAACCGCGCCAGAAATCGCGCATGCAATCGCGGTATTTGCCGTTCCATTCCGCCCAGCCCGGTGGAAAATTCCCGACCTGGTAACCGCCTTCCCCAACATCCCAAGGTTCGGCGATCAACTTCACCTGCGAGATCACGGGATCCTGGTGGATGATGTCGAAGAACGATCCAAGCCGATCGACCTCGTGCAGTTCGCGCGCCAGGGTTGAAGCCAGATCGAAGCGGAAACCATCCACGTGCATGTCGAGGATCCAGTAACGCAGACTGTCCATGATCAGGCGCAAAACGGCAGGCACAGTTGTGTTCAACGTATTTCCGGTGCCGGTGTAATCCATGTAGAACCGCTTGTCTTCCGTGAGCCGGTAGTAGCTGGCATTATCAACACCGCGAAAACAGACGGTCGGGCCCATGTGATTGCCTTCGCCGGTATGGTTGTACACCACATCAAGGATCACTTCGATACCAGCGCGGTGCAGTTCCTTCACCATCTGCTTGAACTCCTGCACCTGCCCGCCGGTGACTGGATCGCCGGAATGGAAGCGCACATCGGGCGCGAAGAAGCCGATCGAGTTATAGCCCCAATAGTTCGTAAGTCCTTTGTCCTGCAAATGCCGGTCGGTTATGAAGTGATGCACCGGCATCAATTCGATCGCGGTTATCCCCAATTCCTTCAAGTAGGCGATCGTCACCGGATGGCCAATGCCCGCGTACGTACCGCGTAATTCCGCCGGAATATCGGGATGCTGTTTCGTGAAACCTTTAACGTGCGTTTCGTAGATGATCGTGCGGTGGTAGGGGATCTTCGGTGGCTGGTCGCCTTCCCAATCGAAGTTCGGATCGATCACAACGCTTTTCGGAACGAATGCGGCGCTGTCCGAACCGCTCTGTCTGAGATCCTCCTCTGCGTGGCCTACTTCATAACCGAACATCGCGTCGCTCCATTCGATCGTGCTGCTGATCGCCTTTGCGTAAGGGTCGATCAATAATTTATTCGGGTTGAAACGATGGCCATTCTTCGGATCGAATTCACCATGCACGCGATAACCGTAGAGCTGGCCGGGCTTTATACCGGGCAGATAACAATGCCAGATGTGATCGGTCATCTCGGCGACGCGGATGCGCTGTTCGGGACCGGTTGGGGAATCGAAAAGGCATAACTCCACACCGGAGGCGTTCTCGCTGAACAGCGCGAAGTTCACCCCAGTGCCATCCCACGTGGCGCCCAGCGGGAAAGGCGCGCCGGGCCATACTTGAATATCCATGAAGATGATCGGAATAGATCGCAATGTTCGCGATCTTCCTGCCAAGATCGATCAGACCTTTCCTTCGGCCCTGTACCGATCGAAGGATCGCTTCACCAGACCGCCGAGTTCCTTGAAAAGCACGGGATCGATCTGTTTGAAATTGAAACACGACTTTCCCTGCATGCGCTTTTTCAAGTCGGGTGAGATCCCATCCAGCAGATCGGGAAAGCAATAGACCGGCATCAGGTAAAAACTCACAGCCGCTTTTTTCACTTGCGCGGCTGCAAAGAATTCAGGTTTGCCCTTCAGG
>JAEYYE010000338.1 GCA_023430945.1 Bacteroidota bacterium | reverse complement strand
GGAATATGTGACCGATCCGACCACCGAGCCCGATACGAGCAAGTGGCTCACGAACATCTATTACATGATCCGCTGATCACGAACGATCCACCAGAAAACCCCGGCCGAAAGCAGCCGGGGTTTTTCTTTGCAGCCCCATGGAGCTATGGATCGCGCCATTTCGTTTGAAATTCCGGCATCCGTTCGGTACGGCACATGGATTTCGCGATGGCACCGATTCAGTATTCATCAAACTTGTTCGCAACGGGATCGCGGGTTACGGGGAAGCCACCATGCCACCTTACGTGAAGGAAGACCAACGATCGGTGATCGAAAGTTTGGAACGCGTTGATCTGGAAATGCTCGATCGCGCTGATCTCGAAGGCCTGCATGGGCTGGGTCCTTGTGCACGCGCAGGCATCTCAACGGCATTCTTCGATCTGGTCTCGAGGGAGAAAGATGTTCCGATCGGGGAATTGCTTCAAGTGGAGATCGAATCGGTTCCCAACCGGATCTCATTGATCACCCTGGGATTATGCCCGATCGATGAAATAGCTTCAAAACTGGATCAGCTTCCCAAGTTCAATGGATTGAAGATCAAGCTGAACGGAGACCAGGATGAACAAAGACTGAAAGTGATCCTGAAGCACGATCCGCGCCCGATCTTGATCGATGCGAACCAGGCATGGCATCATTTGGACCAGGCATTTAAAATGATCGATCTGATCCCACCTGAACGCTTGATCGGATTTGAGCAACCGTTCGCCGTGGATCGCACCGATCTGCAACTTGGTTTGATGGATCGATCGGAGGTCACGGTTTACGCTGACGAATCGATCCAAACACTTAATGATCTATACAATGCTTCAGAGCAGTTCAACGGTGTGAACCTGAAGTTGATGAAATGCGGCGGTTTGGACATGGCCGTTGCGATGGCAAGGCTGGCCCGATCCAATCGAATGAAGGTCATGCTTGGCTCCATGAGCGAAAGTTCGATCGGTTGTGCGGCGATGTTCCAGCTGGCGCCGATCGCACAGGTGCTCGATCTGGATGGGCCCTGGCTCATCGCCAATGATCCGTCCCAAGGATTGGATCTGGTGGATGGGGAACTTCATTTGACATCAAGCCGAAGTCCAGCAACTTTGATTGGATCGGATTGGACCCCGATCGGCGCATAATTTATATTATGTAAAGTTGCATTAATCTGAGGCAGAGCGGCTTCGCCTCTGTCTGGAAATGAAAAAGCCGGGCGATCTGCCCGGCCTCTCCGCTGCTTATACCGCCGATCAATTACCAAGCTTCGCCTTCATCGCCTGGTACTTGTCCTGATCGTTCGTCTTGGCGTATAGTTTCATCAGCTGCTGGATCGTCTGGTTATCATCCGGACGCAGCTCGTGGGCCTTCTCGAAATACGGAACCGCCTTCAGGTAGATCTCATCAGCGCCTTTCTTGCACGCCATGTATTCCGTATCGCTCTTGATCTGGTTGCACTTCTCGTACTCGAAAGCCGCGCGGTTGTTGTAAAGAACGCCAACGTTGAAGTAAGCATCGAAGAATTTCGGATCCAGCTCGATGCTCTTCTTGTATGCACGCTCAGCTTCCTCATACCACTTCAGCATGTCCGCTTCACTGATCTTGGAGCTGTCCTTTGGATTCGCCTTGCTATCATACAAGCTGCCCTGCACGGAATACAGAACGGCGTTGTTCGGATCTTTTTCGATCGCCAGTTTCACTGTTTCCTCCGCTTCCGCAGAACGATCAGCGGCCAGCAGGAAGCTCATCTCATCCAGGATCAGGTCTTTATTGTCAGGGAATTTCTGGCGTCCTTCACGCACAGTCGCGATCGCTCCATCGAGATCATTCCCTTTCCGCTGCAGGCTTGCGATGAAGCGGTACACCTCCGGTTTGTTGTAACCCATGGCCACGGCCTCACGGTAACGCTTTATCGCGTTCTCTGCATCGCCTTTCGATTCGTAGGCGAGCGCTGAATTGTACACCGCATTGGTATCGGCCTGCCCGAAAGCCTTTGCGATCCGTTCACTCTGTCCGTAGAACTCGATCGCCTTGTCGTAATCCTTGTTGGTGAACGCGTCATTCCCCATGTTCAGGGATCGGCCTTGGAGCGAACCAAGCGCACGGATGTTCTCTTCGCGATAGCTGTTCTTGGTATCGAGTTCGGTGGCTTTCAAGTAACTGGCGATCGTCTTATCCATCGCATCGGGATATTGCGCGGCCAACACGGAATCCTCAAGGATCAGCCGGTAGATGTCTCCGCGGTACCGCCAGGTCTTCTCAGCAGCCCCTGTTTTGGGATCCTGGATCGCGAGATCGATGTACTCGGCAGCTTTGTCGAGTTCATTGCTCTTCATGTGGTTGTAGGCGTTCACCACATTGGCGTTCTGGGCCATCAGCCCGAGCGAACCCACAGTGAACGCGATCGTGAGAAGGATGTGCTTCTTAAGCATGAGTTCTATCCGTGTCAATCTTCGGCCGGCTCGTTATCAACATCAGTGCCATTTTCGGCATCGTCCGTGTCGTCGCCATCAGCATCGGTCACGCTATCAGGCTTTGTTCCGTCGTCTGACAAGTTCTCCAGAACCACTCCTTCGGGGATCGATTCATCTTCCTTCAGATCGCTATCCACCTTGGCCACCGCTGCGATCTGATCGCCTTTGCGTAGTTCGATCAGGCGCACTCCCTGTGTGGCGCGGCCCAACACACGCATTTCGTTCAGGCCGATCCGGATCGTGATGCCGCTGCGGTTGATGATCATGAGCTGATCATCTTCCTTCACGTCCTTGATAGCGATCAGGCAGCCGGTCTTCTCTGTAACCTGAAGCGTCTTCACGCCTTTGCCGCCGCGATTCACCATGCGGTATTCGAACTCGCCCTGCTCATCCATGATGGCCGAGCGCTTGCCGTAGCCCTTTTCGCTAACGACCAGCACCTGTCGTGTGCTCAATTCATTGGCATCCACGGTGATCATGCCGATCACTTCATTCTTTTCCGACCCACCGATCAGGTTCATACCACGCACGCCACTTGCATTCCGGCCCATCGGGCGTACGTCACTTTCCTTGAAATGAACGGCACGGCCATCCTTGCTTGCCAGGATGACATGGCTGTTCCCCGTTGTGAGCTTTGCCTCAAGCAATTCGTCGCCTTCGCGGATGCCCACCGCGATGATCCCGTTCGCACGCGGGCGGCTGTATGCGGCCAGCGTGGTCTTCTTGATCACACCTTTCTTGGTGCAGAGGATCACATAATGGTTGTTGAGGTATTCTTCGCTCTTCAGATCGGTCACGTTCAAGTACGCCACCACTTTGTCCTCACCTTCGATCTGTACCAGGTTCTGGATCGCGCGGCCTTTGCTCTGGCGCGTTCCTTCCGGAATATCGAATACGCGCATCCAATAGCACCTGCCTTTCTGAGTGAAGATAAGCAGGTAGTTATGGTTCGTAGCCACAAAAAGATGTTCCAGGAAATCCTCGTCGCGCGTGGTGGATCCACGGCTGCCGACACCTCCCCTGCTCTGTGTGCGGAATTCTGAAAGAGATGTGCGCTTGATGTAGCCCAGGTGACTGATGGTGACCACCACCGCGTCATCGGCGATCAGATCCTCCATGCGCATGTCGCCGCTGGCGGTAAGGATCTGCGTGCGGCGCTCATCACCATATTTATCCCTGATCTCAAGGGTCTCATCCTTGATGATCTTCATCCGCAGGCTTTCATCGGCCAGGATGCTGCGCAGATAAGCGATGTGCTTCATCAGTTCCGCATGCTCCTCACGGATCTTGTCGCGCTCCAGGCCGGTGAGGCGCTGCAGGCGCATGTCAAGGATCGCGCGGGCCTGGATCTCGGTCAACCCGAACGAACTCATCAGTCCTTCACGCGCAATGTCCGGTGTCTGGCTGGCACGGATCAACGCGATCACTTCATCGAGATGATCGAGCGCGATCAACAAGCCTTCCAGGATGTGTGCACGCTCTTCGGCCTTGCGCAGATCGAACTTCGTGCGGCGCACCACCACATCGTGGCGATGGTCCACGAAACGCGCGATCATATCCTTCAGCGTGAGCATCATCGGGCGGCCGCCCACAAGAGCGATGCTGTTGATGCTGAAGC
>JAEYYE010000334.1 GCA_023430945.1 Bacteroidota bacterium | reverse complement strand
GTAGATCCCTTCTCCATTTGCAGGAATATTGAACGTTCCCAGCTGATCGTTCTGGCTCACGCCATCTTCATCATAGAACGTGATCGAATACGGCGGTTGATCCAGAAACAATGAAAGTCCATTCCATGAAGCGGAGAACGTATTGTCCTGCGTGCTCGATCCGTATGTTCCGCCACTCCCATCGGTAAGTACGAAATACAGATCGGGAGAACCCGTGCAACCCACAAAAGGCACGTTCGGTTCCTCCACATCGCCGCACCAATTCCCATTCACGCCACTGATCGAAACAGAAGTAAGCATGTCACCGCCGATCGTGGTGGTCAACGTTACCGGATGGATCCCCGGCTGATCGAATACGTGAACTGGATCTGGATCGGTACTTGTCACACCATCCCCGAGATCCCACGAATAGGTAGTAAGCGACGGATCGCCAACGATCAAGGCCTCGAACTGAACGGCAACACTGCCACAACCGCTCTCAGGCGTGAACGTGAAACACGAATTGCCTCCTTCGCCAGGCGCGATCTGCAGCAGAAGGATGAATTCCTCCGGTACCTGAGTGACAAAACCACCCAGTTCCACGGTGGCGAGTATGTTTATCGTTATGCTGTACAACCCGGCGATCACCGGGATACCGCAGATCCGGGCGCAACCGAATTCGTTCTGCTGTGGAAAATAAACGCCCGCCGGATCGCTCGTTTCCAGCTCAAGCCCCAGCGGCAGCCCGCTGATTCCGGTTACCGTCATTTGCTGGAACTGCACCGTTACACCGCTTCCCGGATCGCTGAAGCTTGCCGGCATCCAGAACGACAGGTCAGCCGCGTAAGGCTCACCGGCGGTACCAGCCGGTGGTTGTGCAGGGCAGATCGTTGGGAAAGCCGGCGCACTAACGCATGTGGGATCAGGCGTGCAGCCCGGACACTGTGCGATGGAACCGATCGGTAGAAGTAACCCTGCGATCCAAGGAACGAACATGAAAAAAGTGTTCTCCATGGAACTTTTTCCCGGCGTTCCCAAGAGGGCTGAAAAGGTTGAACGGCAGCGATCTAGATCGATACTGAACGGATACACGGATCGTGGTTGAAGCGTTGAATATAGCGCCCACCGCCGGATACAAGGAAACGTTAATAATCGGTACCTTTGCAGCCGCATGGCCAAGAAGACTACCTCACCCAAGACCTACGATATCGACGTTCTGCAACTTACGGATGAGGAGGAGGCTCGCCAGTTGGTCCTTCGTGTCGGCGAGCACCGCGTCCGCATGGAATACGATCGCAGCGGTGATCGTATCTTCCTCACGAACCTCGATGTGCCGCGCACCTGTTGCATCGAGAACATGCACGTGCGCATGATCGAAAAGGTCTTCAACTGGGTGGAAGCGAACAACCTGAAGATCATTCCCACCAACCAGGTAGTGAAGGCCTACCTGCGCGAGAACAAAGGCTGGCAGCGGCTTTTGCTGAAGGGAGTGCAGGTGTGATCTATTCCGGTTTCCTATTGTGAACGTCTCTGACCAATAGGTCGCTCGGCGCATCCGGTCCCATTAACTTCGCAGCCCCAGCGATCTGCCCGATCGTCTGATCATCCAATTATCTGATCATCTGATCGAAATGTCGGTTCGCGTTCGTTTTGCACCCAGCCCCACAGGTCCACTGCACATGGGCGGTGTGCGTACTGCATTGTACAACTACCTCTTTGCCCGCAAACACGGGGGCCAGTTCCTGTTGCGGATCGAGGATACGGACCAGAACCGCTTCGTTCCGGGTGCCGAGGATTACATCCGCGAAGCACTTGATTGGTGCGGGCTAACACCGGACGAAAGTCCGTGGACCGGCGGCCCCGACGGGCCATACCGCCAGAGCGAGCGCAAGGAGATCTACCGCCAGTATGCGGAGCGGTTGATCGCAGAGGACAAGGCTTACTATGCCTTCGATACGCCCGACGAATTGGAGGCGATGCGCGAGCGGTTGAAGGCCGCTGGCGTGGCCGCGCCCGCCTACAACGCGGTCACGCGCGAGCACATGAAGAACAGCCTCACCTTGAGCGCCGATCAGGTGAAGGAGAAACTCGATCGCGCGGAGGATTATGTGATCCGCCTGAAAGTGCCGCGGCACCAGGAAGTGCGTTTCGAGGATGCGATCCGTGGGTGGGTGGTGGTGCACAGCGCCAACATCGATGACAAGGTGCTCTTCAAGAGCGATGGCATGCCCACGTACCACCTGGCGAACATCGTGGATGATCACCTGATGCGCATCACGCACGTGATCCGTGGTGAAGAGTGGCTTCCGAGCGCTCCGCTGCATGTGTTGCTTTATGAAGCTTTCGGCTGGGAGCGGCCCGTGTTCGCTCATCTTCCATTGATCCTGAAACCCGATGGCAACGGAAAGCTCAGCAAGCGCGATGGCGATCGATTGGGCTTTCCCGTATTTCCATTGAACTGGAAAGATCCGAACAGCGGGGAGCAGAGTTCCGGCTACCGCGAGCGTGGTTATTACCCGGAAGCCTTCGTGAATATGCTCGCCTTGTTGGGCTGGAATCCCGGCACCGATCAGGAGATCATGAGCCTGCAGGAACTCACGCAGCTCTTCGATCTGGAACGCGTCCATAAAGGTGGCGCCAAGTTCGATCCGGAAAAGACCAAGTGGTTCAATCAGCAATACCTGCGCATGAAACCCGATGCCGATCTGGGTGCGCAATTACGCACGATGCTGGCGGAAAAAGGGATAGATACCACGCTGGAAAAAGCCAGCCTGGCCGCGCATCTTTTGAAAGAGCGTGCAACGTTCCCGGCGGAAATGCTTGAAGGTATCTATCTCTTCACCAAAGGTTCACCGATCGGCGATCCGCAGATCAGCATGGACATCACCAATGCAATGGACGAGCTGAAGAAACGGTGGAAACCGGAAGCTGGTCCGGCGATGGAGAGCTTCATGAAGAAACTGGCGGCGCTGAACGAATTCGTGCCCGAGAAGATCGAAGCGGTGTTCAATGAAGTGCTTCAGGAGCATGGCATGAAGATCGGCCAGCTGATGCCGCTGTACCGTTTGTTCGTGGCCGGAAGAATGCAAGGCCCGGGCATGTTCGATGTGAGCTCGCTGCTGGGAAAGGATGAAGTATTGATCCGGATCGAATCCGGTTTAAGCGTTTGCCGCCAATGGGCTTGATCGAAGTGAACGATATCCGCGTGTTCGCCTACCACGGCTGCCTGGATGAAGAAGGCCGGATCGGTGCGCAGTACCGCGTGCATGTTTCTGTGCAAGGTGATTTTTCAGATGCTGAGAAAAGCGATAAGCTCTCAGAAACGGTTGATTATTCCCGCGTGACTGCGATCGTGAAGGAACAGATGGCCGTGCGAAGCAAGTTGATCGAACATGTGGCACGGCGGATCATGGATGCGTTGAAGAGTGAATGGAAGGCTGGTTACAAATGGCGTGTGAAGGTGGTGAAGGAAAGACCGCCGGTACATGGTGACGTGGACCATGTGGCCTACGTGATCGAGGATTGAACTGACGGCTGATCCCAGGTGATGGGCCCTTCAAACCCGACCCAAATGAGTGAATGGCGATCGGTGAATGGTGAATGGAGATCGATCGACTTCCCAACATCCAACCTCCAGCCTGCAACTTCCAACCTTCATCCCGCAACTTCACCAAAGCGCATTTCTCCTATCTTCGCAGGCCTTAATGGTCGCGTGGCCGAGTGGTTAGGCTCAGCTCTGCAAAAGCTGCTACTGCGGTTCGAATCCGCACGCGACCTCAAACGAAAGCGCCGATCGGGATCCCGATCGGCGCTTTGTTCTTTCCACAGTATCTTGCCCACATACCGATCGGCACTCCCATGCGTTGGTGCATTGCCGCATATCGATCCTGTTCAATGAGATCCATTCGACACGTTCTGTTCTTTCATTCGCTCGCACTCCTTGCCCTTTCCTCCGCCGCACAGGAACTTGGGGCGATCGGCAAATGGCGCGATCATTTCAGTTATGTGAATGCCGTTGCCGTTACCGAAGCGGGTAGCGCGATCTATTGCGCCTCTTCAACAGGCGCGTTCAAGTTCGATCGGAACACGGAAGAGATCGAACGGCTCACAAAAGTGAACGCGTTGAGCGATGTGGGCATCAACGGCCTCGCCTGGAACGATGATCTGCAAATGCTGCTTGTCCATTACACGAATGGCAACCTGGACCTGATCTCCGGCAGCAGCAGCCATAACATGAGCGACATCAAGCGCAGCAGCCTTCTCGGTGATAAATCGATCAATGCGATCCATTGCGAAGGCTCCCTGGCCTACCTCTCCTGCGGTTTCGGCATCGTGGTGGTCGATCTGGCCGGCCGCGAAGTGCGTGAAACGTGGTTCATCGGGCCAGGCGGAAGCCAGGTGCAGGTGAACCAGCTCACCATGACCGCCGATTCGATCTACGCTGCGACCAACTCCGGGCTGTTCGTAGCCTCGCGCTTCGCACCCAACCTTGCCTCGTTCAGCAGTTGGCGGCCCCGCACTGATATGGGCGGCGGAGTAACCGCCGGGCCGTTCAATGCAGTGGTGTATTTCAACGATCGGATCATCGCCAATTACGCCAGTGTTGGCGATGCGCCCGATACGGTGCTCGTTCTGGGAACGGATGATCTGTGGGTGCGGCATGAAGGTCTTTTCGGGCGGAAGAACCGGGAAATGCGTCCATCCCGCGATGGGCAGTACCTCACCATCACACATGGCGCCGATATCCAGCTGTTGGATGCTTCATTGAACGAGGTGAATTTCTTGTACGGTTATGTGCCCACGCAGATCTCCACCGAGCAAAGCCTTTTCGGATCCGATGGCAGGTTCTGGGTGGCCGACGGCCAGAACGGATTGGTGAGTTCCAGCGGAGGGACCGCAGGCAGGATCATCGTTCCCAATGGTCCGCGATCGCCGGAGGCTTACAGAATGGCGATCGAAGAAGGCGCTTTGTACGTGGCCACAGGTGCCGTGGCGGGCAACTGGACCAACACGTACAGCAAGAACGGCGTGCATCATTACATCGATGGCCTATGGGAGACCGATCACCCGTACAACAATTCCGTGATGCAGGGCGTGAACAGTTACGGTGGGGCGGTGAACGACATCATGGCGGTGGCGGTGGACCCGAACAATGGATCCCGGGCTTTCGCAGGAAGCTGGGAGGAAGGGCTGATCGAATATTCCGGGCGTACACCAGCCATGATCCACAATGTGGACAATAGCGGAATGTCCCCGGTTGTCGGCGGCAGCCCGGACCAGATAAATGTCGCCGGTGTGGATGTGGACGATGATGGCAACGTGTGGGTGACCAATTCCGGCGCGACCAACTCGATCGCGGTGTTCACGAAGAACGGCCAATGGCACTCGTTCAACCCCGGATCGTTGTTGAAC
Organism: Bacteroidota bacterium; assembly: GCA_023430945.1. Lineage (GTDB taxonomy): Bacteria > Bacteroidota > Bacteroidia > Flavobacteriales_F > PHOS-HE28 > PHOS-HE28. The sequence continues at coordinate 523 of JAEYYE010000334.1, read as the reverse complement.
GGGAATTATCTGGTGGCGGACATACTTGCAGCGAGCAACGGATACAAATGGGTGATCCGCCCGCGCGGCAACGCGCTGATGGTCTTCAACGACAATGGCACGATCGACAATACCAGCGATGATCAGTTCATGCTGGTGAAGAACGTGGAAGGTGCCGGTGGCCTGCCCACGCCCGATGTATACAGCATCGCAGAGGACCTCGATGGCGAGATCTGGATCGGCACCAACGAAGGGGTTGCCGTGATCTACGATCCAACCTCGGTATTCTCCGGCGGCCCGTTCGATGCGCAACAGATCCTGATCGAACAGGACGGCAATGTGCAGATCCTTTTCGAGACCGAAGCGATCAGTGCGATCGAGGTTGATGGCGCGGATAGGAAATGGGTGGGCACACAATCCAGCGGGGTATTCCTGGTATCGCCGGACGGACGCACGCAGATCCATCATTTCACGGCGGAGAACAGCCCGATCCCGAGCAACGTGATCACCTCGCTCGCGATCGATGACCGCACCGGCGAGGTGT
>JAEYYE010000270.1 GCA_023430945.1 Bacteroidota bacterium | reverse complement strand
ACACGATGTTCCAGGACGAATTCTCCAAATACGCCGTAAAGCACCGCGGCATCAGCAGCAACACGCTGCACGGCTACATCAACGCATCGATGACGCCATACATCATCGAAGAACGGCAGTTGAACGTGGCCCAGATGGACGTGTTCTCTCGTTTGATGATGGATCGCATCATCTTCCTTGGCACCGCGATCAACGATCAGGTGGCCAACATCATCCAGGCACAATTGCTCTTCTTGGAAAGTGCCGATCCGCGCAAGGACATCCAGATCTATTTGAACTCACCCGGCGGTGGGGTTTACGCAGGTCTGGGGATCTATGACACCATGCAATACATCAATCCCGATGTTGCGACGATCTGCACCGGCATGGCCGCCTCGATGGGTGCGGTATTGTTGTGCGCAGGAGCGAAGGGAAAGCGCAGCGCCTTGAAGCACGCACGTGTGATGATCCACCAGCCGATGGGCGGAGCGGAAGGTCAGGCGAGCGACATCGAGATCACCGCGCGTGAGATCTTGAAGTTGAAAAAAGAACTTTACGAGATCATCGCTTCGCACAGTGGCCAGAGCGTTGAGAAAGTGGAGAAGGATGGCGATCGCGATTACTGGATGATCGCGGAAGAAGCGAAGGCCTACGGCATGATCGATGAGCTTCTGGTAAAGCACAAGTAACGTTAGCGGAATGTGAAAAGTGAAGGCCGGGTGGAACTTCCATCCGGCCTTCTCCGTATCTTGCAGGACCGTTCGGGCGATCGGGTCGAGCGCGCTGCATCCCAATGGAAAAGAAAGAGATCAAATGTTCGTTCTGTGGCCGCGACAAGCAGGACACCAACGTGCTTATCGCAGGCATCACCGGCCACATCTGCGACAGTTGCATCTCGCAGGCGCAGAACATCATTTCCGAAGAGCTTAGCCAACGAAGCCGATCGGAGATGGAGGGCAACCTGATCCTTCAACGTCCGGCCGACATCAAGCGTTTCCTGGATGAATATGTGATCGGCCAGGACGATGCGAAGAAGGTGTTGAGCGTTGCCGTGTACAACCACTACAAGCGGTTGCTGCAAAAGCCGGTGGCCACCAACGATGATGTGGAGATCGAGAAGAGCAACATCATCCTTGTAGGCGAAACCGGCAGCGGAAAGACCCTTCTTGCAAAAACGATCGCACGCATGTTGAACGTGCCTTTCGCGATCGCCGATGCCACCGTTCTCACGGAAGCCGGATACGTCGGCGAGGATGTGGAAAGCATCCTGAGCCGTCTATTGCAAGCGGCCGACTATGATGTGAGCAAGGCTGAACGCGGGATCGTATTCATCGATGAGATCGACAAGATCAGCCGCAAGAGCGATACGCCGAGCATCACGCGCGATGTGAGTGGCGAAGGTGTTCAGCAGGCCCTGTTGAAATTGCTGGAAGGAAGTACGGTAAGCGTACCACCGCAAGGCGGAAGAAAGCACCCGGAGCAGAAACTGATCCAGGTCGAGACCAAGAACATCCTCTTCATCTGTGGCGGCGCGTTCGATGGTATACAAAAGATCATCGCCCGTCGTGTGAAGACAAGCTCGCTCGGATTCAGTGCGGGCAAGGAAGGTGCGCGAGTGAACGATGAGAACCTGTTGCAGTATGTGAGCCCCACCGATCTGCGCAGTTATGGACTGATCCCTGAACTGATCGGCCGATTCCCGGTGCTCACCTACCTCGATCCGCTCGATCGGGAAAGTCTGCGCCGCATCCTCACCGAGCCGAAGAACGCGCTGATCAAGCAATACGTGAAGCTCTTCGAGATGGACAAGGTGAAGCTCACGTTCGACAAGAAAGTGCTCGACTTCATCGTTGAACGCGCCTTTGAATACAAGCTCGGCGCGCGTGGGTTGCGCAGCATCTGCGAAGCGATCATGACCGATGCGATGTACGAGATCCCAGGATCACCGGAGAAGCAGACGGAATTGCGCGTAACACTGAGCTATGCGCGTGAGAAATTCGAACGCTCCAGATTGAGCAATCTGAAGGTGGCGTAAAGCCGATCAGATCATTTTTCTGCGAACGCCGATCGGGAACGATCGGCGTTCTTTTTCTCATTAAACCAACTGATCTTCAATTCCATTTGGAATAATTGATGGTTCGCTGTGGTGGGATCGGCTAAATTTGCCGCCCATTCGAATATCAAACGTTCCCTCCGATCAAAAAAACCGAACAATGAAGAATTTGCTCATTCCAGCCCTCATGCTGGCGACCATTACAGTAAGCGCCCAGGATCTTCCTGCACCTTCACCCAAGGGAAAAGTGGAGCAGGTGGTGGGTCTCACCAACATCAGCGTGGAATATTCGCGTCCCAGCATGAAAGGCCGCAAGATCTTCGGCGATCTTGTTCCTTTCGATAAAGTGTGGCGTACCGGCGCGAACCTGAATACCATGATCAGTTTCGACGGACCGGTGAAGATCGAAGGCCAGACCGTGGAGGCTGGTACGTATTCGATCTATACCATTCCTGGTGCCGAGACCTGGCAGGTGATCCTCAACAAGAACATCGAAGGCCACGGGGAAGGCGATCGGAAGGAAGAGGAGGATGTGTTGAAAGTGAAGGTTCCTGCAGGCCGCTCGGAGACCTTTGAAACACTCACCATTCTTTTCGATAACGTGAAGAACGACAAGGCGGAGATGCAGCTGCGTTGGGAGAACACATTGGTGAAGGTGAACATTGAAGCAGATGCCACTGAGAAGGCGATGGCGAACATAAAGGAGGCCCTTGCGAAGCCTGATGCAGGCTTCGGTGCCTACCACGGTGCTGCGCGTTTCCTGCTGGAGCGTGACATGGATGCGAAGCTGGCCTTGGAGTACGCGAAGAAGAGCGTTTCATTGGAGAAGAAGTTCTGGAACCAGCACACGCTCGCACTTGCGCTGGCGAAGAACGGCCAGCACAAGGAAGCGATCGCCGCCGCAGAGGAAAGCATGAAGCTCGCCGAGGAAGCGAAGGCGGATAATTACGTGAAGATGAACAAGGAGAAGATCGCTGAATGGGGAAGGGCGGGAAGCGCACCTGCTGCACCCAACACCGGGGCGAAGCCAGCACAAAGGCCAGCCCGCTGATCGGATCCGATCGCAGAAAAGCCCCCTGGAACGGGGGCTTTTTTTGTTGCGTTCAATATCGCCAGCTTCAGTGGGTGATCCTTACATTGGCCGCCCAACTTTCCATCAACCATGAATAGAAACCTACTTTCAACACTGCGCGTTCTCGGGGTGGGCGCAGCCCTGTCGCTGTCATCCGGCTCTTACGCACAATGCACCACTTTTGCAGCTGGTGTTCCGGCGACCGGCTGGAACGACTTCACCAATTTCTTCAATGGCGCACCGTGCGATCCAGGTACCGGTTGTCCTTTGAACGAGATCACCGATTTCGAGATCTGGGCGGACGAAGCCTATGCGATGACGAATATCCAGCAGGGCGGAGAATACACCTTCAGTGCCTGCAATGGTGTAGGCGGCACTGCCTGGCCCGTATCCTTCACTGTGGTCAGCCCAAGCGGGACCATCGACGCGTTCGGCCTGGATGCTGGCTCGAATTGCGCACTTACGTGGACCGCTTCCGAGAGCGGCCAGTACATGATCGTGGTGAGCGAGGCCGGCGTCGCTTGCGGGGAATCCACGAACCAGGCTGTGGACAATGGTTTTCCAGCGATCACGTGTACGGGAAGCGCGGCCACGGCATGCCCAGCGGCACCTGTGAACGACATGTGTGCCGATGCGATCGTGCTCACCGTAGGATCGGATTGCGTGCAGACCGATGGAACCACAACGTTCGCGACCGAGGAAATGGCTCCGGTGGAATGTGATGGAGCGAATTCAGCGACAGCTCACGAGGTATGGTACCAGTTCACATCAAGTGGCGAAGCCACTTCTGTTCAGGTAACTGGCATCGGCACGTTCGATGCGGTGATCGAACTCTTCTCGGGCACCTGCGGTTCCCTTACACCGATCGATTGTGAGGACACAACGTTCCCGACCGGCCCGGATCCGGTGAACGAAGTGTTGAACATCCCATCCCTTACGGCAGGCACGTACTACTTGCGTATCTTCAACTGGGGCCAGGGCCCGAACAGTGCCAGCCATGATTTCCAGATCTGCGTCACGAACACGCTGGTCGGCATGGAGGAAATGGCTGCACAGGACTTCTTCGATGTTTACCCGAATCCTTCCAACGGCAACCTCACGTTGAAGGGGAACGATCTTTCCGGGACGGTGAACGTTGAGATCTTCGATCTCACCGGCCGCAAAGTGTATACTGCCAGCGAACGCGTGATCGGCTCAACGATGACACTGCAACTGGAAGACAAGCTCTCCAGCGGCACGTACAACATCGTTCTATCAACGGCAAAAGCCCGATCGGTCGAGCAGGTGATCATTCATTGATCTTGAAAGATCAAAAGG
>JAEYYE010000205.1 GCA_023430945.1 Bacteroidota bacterium | reverse complement strand
ACCTTGGTGTTGTTCAGCACGAAGGTGTCGCCCTCGGTGAAATAATCCGGCAGGTCCTTGAACTTCTTGTGTTCGATCTTGCCATCCTTGCGGTGGAGCACCATCAGGCGGCTTCCATCGCGATCCTTGGTAGGATAAAGAGCGATCTGCTCCTTTGGCAGATTGAACTTGAACGCATTCAGCTTCATGATCTCAACAGGGCTTACAGGCCCAACGGTGGGTGTTTGGGGGGCCGAAGATAATGCGATAAGCAGGCGAACGTTAGTGATCTTGATCAGGTCTTCGCACCTCGATCCAAAGCTCCGATCGGTTCAGATAACGTCTTGCGGAGCAATATGTTGGGTCCATTCCAAAGGCGGAAGCGCATCCATCACATGGTATTTCCCGATCGAAATGCGGCGCAAAGCGCTCAGGTGCGCACCGCAACCCAGGCTACGCCCTATGTCGTTCGCCAGGGAACGTATGTAAGTGCCTTTGCTCACATCGACCTCAAAATCGATCTGCGGCCCACGAATGGTGATGATGCGCAATGCGTTGATCTGGATCTTCACTTCAGGCATTTCCACTTGTGCTTCTCTGCGTGCGAGAAAGTAGCCGCGCTCACCTTCGTGCCGCTTGGCCGAGAAAAGCGGCGGCCGTTGCATCACTTCACCCGTGAAACTGCTGAATACCTCCCTGATCCGATCCTCTGTGATCTGCCTCCAATCTCCCGAAGGTTCTGGTTCCGTTTCGAGATCGAAGCTCGGCGTTACCGATCCAAGTGTGATCGTTCCCGTGTACACTTTCGCTTCCGCGGAAATGAAAGGAAGTTGCTTCGTGAGCGGGCCGTAGGCGAGGATCAAAAGTCCGGTGGCGAGCGGATCGAGCGTGCCGGCGTGGCCTACTTTGAAATTCCTCCGGCGTACCACGCTGCGCATGGCACCGCGGATCTTCTTCACTACATCATGGCTGGTCCAGTCCAGTGGCTTGTCAACGAGAACGATGCCGCCGGTATCCGGTGTGAAGAGGTGGTCGATCGCGGCCATTGGATCACATCATCTGCATGGGCACCTGCAGAAGATACAATGCAATGATCGCACCGCCCACCACGATGCGGTACCAGCCGAACGCCCGGAAACCGTGCTTTGAAAGAAAATTGATGAACGTGCGGATCGCGATGATCGCGACAATGAAAGCCACCACGTTCCCGATCGCGAACACCTGCATGTGCTGCGCTGTGATCTCGCCGCCATCCTTCCAGTAATCGTAAAAGGTCTTCAGCGTGGCGCCGAACATGGTGGGCACGGCAAGGAAGAAGCTGAATTCCGCCGCGTGCGTGCGCGTAAGGCCCTGGCTCAGGCCACCGATGATCGTGGCCGCCGATCGGGATACGCCGGGAATGATCGCAAGGCATTGGAAGATCCCGATCGTGAACGCCTGGCGGTAGGTTACGGTGGCCTTCGCTTCTCTGCTTCCCCCGGGGAACCATTTGTCGATGTACAGAAAAACGATCCCGCCGGCGAAAAGCATGATGCCGACCACGAGCACGTTCTCGAGCAGGGTGTCTATCACGTCCTTCAGCATGATGCCCGCCAGCACCGCCGGCAGCACGGCCACGATCAATTTGTAGTAAAGGTCCAATCCCCGGAAGAACCGCTTGAAATACAGCACCACCACGGAAAGGATCGCACCGAGCTGGATCGCCACGGTGAAGAGTTTCACGAAATCATCCTGCGCGATGCCCATGATCGTGGAACCGATGATCATGTGGCCGGTGCTGGAGACCGGCAGGAATTCGGTAAGGCCTTCGATGATGGCGAGCACGATCGCCTGAACGATCGTCATTCCCCGGGCTGCTCGCTCTTTGATCGTTTCATGATCGCGTACACCACGAAGATGTAGCCGATCAGGGCCACGATCGGTGCCACCGTGATACGGCGCGCACTGAAGATCTCATCGCTGAACACGTTGGGATCGCCGCTTCCGCCGCCGCTCATCAAAATGAAGCCAAGTATGATGATGCCGATCCCGGCGATCAACAGCTTGTAATTCGTGGCCGTGAAGGCCATATCGAAATCGCGATCCGGTGGTAAGGTTGGTCTGGCCATTTATCGATCTAGCTCCAATGGAGTTCCTCGGAATTCATGCGAAGGTAACGGCCCACGGCGAACCAGGTGGAGATGAACGAGATCAGCAGGCCCAGCAGGATCACCCCACCGAAGAGAACGGCCAGGGTGGGCATATCGGTGAAGGCCAGCAGATCGGGCATGTAAACGCGGATCAGTTGCAGCGCACCCACCAGAAGACCGATCGCGAGGACAGCACCAACGATGCCATGCCAGAAGCTTTGTCCAAGGAAAGGTTTTTTGATGAACCATTTGGTCGCGCCGACAAGATGCATGGTGCGGATAAGGAAACGCTTGCTGTAAATGGCAAGGCGGATCGTATTGTTGATCAGTGCAACAGCGATGATCAACAACAGAAGTGTGAATCCGAGCACAAGCAAACTGAGTTTGCCCATGTTCGCGTCGATGTTCTCCACCACCGTGGCGTTGTAAGCCACTTCCTGCACGCGCGGATCCTGTTGCAGATGCTCCATGATCCATTTCATGCTATCGGGTTGCGCGTAGGGCGCGTCAAGACGAAGTTCCACTGAAGGAAGCAGTGGATTGCTTCCCAGCACACCCAGGAAATCCTCACCAAGATCCTGCTTTAATTGCTCGGCCGCTTCATCGGCGGTCACATATCGCGTCTCCTTCGTGAACTGTTCGGTATCGAGTTCCTTCCGGAATTGCATCACATCCACCTCCTTCAGATCGCGTTTCAAGAAAAGCTCCATGCGCACATTTTCGCGGAAATAGCGCTCCAGCGCCTGTGCGTTCAGGACCAGGAACCCCAAAATGCCGAGCATGAACAGAACCAAGGCGATCCCGATCATGGTGCTCAGGCTGGAAGTTCGCGTGCGCGCCTTGTAATGTCTGTCCATTCCCATCAGATCGATCGCGATGCGGGCAAATGTAGCCGCCTTCAGCAACACCGGCCCGCTACATTTGTGCGGAGTTCCAACAGGCACCCATGCATTACGATCACAAGGCCATCGAGGAGAAGTGGCGCAAGGAATGGCGCGAGCGCGGCACGTACAAGGTGATCGAAGATCCTTCGAAGCCGAAATATTATGTGCTCGACATGTTCCCTTACCCGAGCGGCGCAGGGCTTCACGTGGGGCATCCGCTCGGCTACATCGCCAGCGACATCGTGGCGCGTTACAAGCGCCATCAAGGCCACTGCGTGCTGCATCCCATGGGGTATGACGCGTTCGGGCTGCCTGCGGAACAATACGCGATCCAGACCGGCCAGCATCCGGCAGTGACCACGGAGATCAACATCAAGCGCTACCGCGAACAGCTCGATCGGATCGGTTTCAGCTTCGATTGGGACCGTGAAGTGCGCACCAGCGATCCATCATTCTATAGATGGACGCAGTGGATCTTTCTCCAACTTTTCAAAAGCTGGTACGATCCGCGGAAGGACAAGGCAGAGCCGATCGAAACCCTGATCGAACATTTCGAATTGCAGGGTTATGAGGGCGCAAGCGATCCGATCCTTACCGGCGATATCGAAGAAGAGATCGCTCCGTTCACTGCGGCGGAATGGAAGTCGTTCGATGAGCATCGCAAACAACAGATCCTCCAGAATTTCCGGTTGGCCTACCTCAGCGAAGCCTGGGTGAACTGGTGCGCCGCTTTGGGAACGGTGCTTGCCAACGACGAAGTGAAGGACGGCGTAAGCGAACGCGGCGGACATCCCGTGGAACGCAAGCGAATGCCGCAATGGAGCCTGCGGATCACCGCTTACGCGCAGCGCCTGCTCGATGGTCTGAACAGGATCGATTGGAGCGAAAGCATCAAGGAAGCACAACGCAATTGGATCGGAAGAAGCGAGGGAGCGTTAGTGCGATTCTTTCTAAACGAGGGAGGTGAGGTCATCGAAGTCTTCACCACCCGTCCTGACACGCTCTTCGGCGTCACTTTCGTAGCGCTTGCGCCCGAGCATGAATTGGTGCCCCAGGTCACCACACCTGATCGCAAGGAGGAAGTGATGGCTTATGTGAACACCGCGAAGAACCGCAGCGAACGCGAGCGCCAGGCCGATGTGAAACGCGTGAGCGGGGTGTTCACCGGGGCGTATTGCATCCATCCGTTCACCGGTGAAAAGATCCCAGTGTGGGTGGGCGATTATGTGCTCAGTGGATACGGCACGGGCGCGGTGATGGCGGTGCCCGGTGGCGATCAGCGCGACTGGAATTTCGCGAAGCATTTCGGTCTGCCGATCGTCGCGGTTACGGAAGGCGCGGATATTGAGAAGGAAGCCGACGAGCGGAAGGATGCCACGATCGTGAACAGTGGTTTTCTTTCAGGGTTGAAAGTGCCGCAGGCGATCTCCCGGGCGATCGATGAGCTGGTGGAGATCAATGCTGGCGAGCGGCGGATCAACTACCGGTTGCGCGATGCTGCTTTCGGCCGCCAGCGCTACTGGGGTGAACCGATCCCGATCTATTACAAGGATGGCGTGCCGTATCCAGTGAAGGAAGAACATCTTCCCCTAGTGCTGCCCGAGATCGATAAATACCAGCCGACCGAAACCGGCGAACCGCCCTTGGCGCGTGCGCAGGATTGGATCTACTCCCCGACGCATGGCAGATCGGGATCAACTCCCCTCTCCACTGGAGAGGGGCAGGGGGTGAGGCCTGAATTCTTCCCTCTAGAGACCACCACGATGCCTGGCTGGGCCGGCAGCAGCTGGTATTTCCTGCGTTACATGGATCCGAAAAACGCCGATCGATTCGCAGCGGAAGGGAAAGTGGACTATTGGAAACAGGTGGATCTGTATGTAGGTGGATCGGAGCACGCCACTGGACATCTGCTCTATTTCCGTTTCTGGACGAAGTTCCTGTTCGATCGCGGCTGGATCCCATTCGATGAACCTGCGCAGAAGCTGGTGAATCAGGGGATGATCCAAGGGGTGAGTGCATTTGCTAATATGGCTAACGCACCTTGGACATATCGTGACGATGGAATCATTGGAATGCCTGGTGAGGTAGTCGTTTTTGTCAGCCGCCAGAAAATGCAGCACTTAATGAATGAGGGTGTTCAGCATGAACTTCTTGAAGTCTATCGGAAGCATGTCAAGATTAACCATAGTAAGATGATTTCATTATTTGTAAATCAGTATCATCCGCGTCATGTTCCTGTAGAAATGGTAGGGTCGAAAGATGAATTGGATATTGAGCGCTTCGTTAGTTGGTGGTCTTCATGGAGTGGTATGTCACGCGAAAAAGTTGAATTTGTAAAAGAGCGAACAGGTGAATTTCTATGTACGCGCGAAGTCGAAAAAATGTCCAAGTCCAAGTTCAACGTTGTAAACCCGGACGACATCATTGCGAAATATGGCTCCGACACGCTTCGGCTTTACGAAATGTTCCTCGGCCCGATCGAGCAAAGCAAACCGTGGGACACCAACGGGATC
>JAEYYE010000179.1 GCA_023430945.1 Bacteroidota bacterium | reverse complement strand
GAATTTGATGCGCTCGAGCAGTGGAACGCGCGGATCGCGTGCTTCCTGCAGGACCCGATCGTTGAAGGACAACCAGCTCAGGTCGCGATCCAGGAACCGGTCCGCTGCGATCCTGCCCTGTTGCCTGATCTTCTTCCCGGGTCGATCCAGGCGCTTTTGCAGCTTCACAAGATTGATCTGCTTCTGTTCCTCGTAACGTTCCCTGCCCACCGCGGAATGGAACCGGTGATCCTGCAGGTAGCGGAAATTCTCACGAAGCCAATCCTTCCCGGAAGGCCGCCGGCCACGCACGGCACCCAATTCGCGCCGCAGCAATTCGCTGTGGACATCGAAATCGGCCTGGCCCGCTTTTGCGGAATCGGCGTCCTTCATGATCCCCTCCAGTTCAGTGGCCGGTGCAGCGTTGAATTCCGTTGCCTTGATCAAGGAGATGACAAGTGCGATATCCTCCGCCGAAACCTTGTGTTTCTTCAGGAAAGCACGGGCGATCCGCACGCTCTCCGCCTCGTGGCCTTCATACTTGATCGCATAACCCAGATCATGGAAAAGGGCGGCCATCTCCAGGATGGCGATGTGATGGGCTGGAAGATCCGCCGCCTGGCCAAGTGCGATCACCGATCGGCTAACGGAGAGCGTGTGCTCCAGATCATGGAAGAACATGTGTGGAGGCATGCTCCGAGCGAACCAACGGCGTACGTACAACCGGGCCTTCTCAAGCAATTCGGCGTCGATCATGTACGATCAGCGGGAATAACCAAGTGTGCGGCGAACACGGGTGAGTACTTCCGCAGCCACGGTGCGTGCCTTTGCCGCGCCTTTCGCAAGCTGGGCATCAAGTTCGTTCCGATCGTCCATGTAACGCTGGAAGGTGCTTCGTTCACCGGCGAAACCATCGAGCAGCACCTGAAGCAATTCCTTTTTCGCATGGCCGTAGCCATAACCGCCGCGTTGATAATTCTCACGCATGGTTCCCACGGCTTCGGCAGGTGCCACAAGGGAGAAAAGCTTGAAGACCGTGCAGGTATCGGGATCTTTCGGCTCCTCAAGCGGCGTGCTGTCGGTGACGATGGACATCACTTCCTTCTTCAATTCCTTTTCCGGCGCGAAAATGCGAAGCAGGTTCCCCCGGCTCTTGCTCATCTTTTCACCATCTATGCCCGGTACGATCATGATCTCATCACGCGTGCGCGCCTCGGGTAGTATGAACGTTTCCCCCATGCGGTGATTGAAACGTTCGGCCACATCACGGGTCATTTCCAGGTGCTGCAACTGATCCTTACCGACGGGAACGAAGTCCGCATCGTAGAGAAGAATGTCGGCCGCCATGAGCATGGGGTAAGTGAAGAGGCCGGCGTTCACATCCTCCAACCGTTCGGCCTTGTCCTTGAAACTATGCGCCAGGGTAAGGCGCGTGTAGGGGAAGAAGCAACTGAGGAACCAGGAAAGCTCGGTCACTTCGGGCACATCGCTCTGCCGGTAGAACACGGTGCGATCTGGATCGAGGCCACAGGCGAGCCATGCCGCCGCCACACCATACGTGTTCTCACGAAGTGAAGCGGGATCCTTGATCTGCGTGAGGGAATGCAGGTCTGCGATGAAGAGGAACGATGAGTTCTGTGGATCGTTGCTCATCTGGATCGCAGGCCTGATCGCGCCGAGCACATTGCCAAGATGTGGTATGCCGGTGCTTTGTATGCCTGTAAGTATGCGTGCCATGATCGGGTTGCGAAGATACCGGCGTGCCCCTTCGGGAAGAATGCTGAATGAGGGACGGGAACCCGCGCCCCGGATGGGAGCGGCAGCCCTGCGAGACCTCACCCCCTTACCCCCTCTCCGAAAGAGAGGGGAGATCTTTGGAGGCGATGCGGGCATGTGCAACGAGGAGGCGACCGCAGGAAGCCCCCGCAGTGCCATGCCCGCCGCTGCAATGAGCAGGCTACAGCGGACAGCCGGATAAGGCGCCCAAATATGTACAAGGTCCAAAGTCCTAGGTCCAAGGCCTGAAGTGAGCGTCCTGAGACCTAGGACCTAGGACCAACGACACTACCTTAGCCAAACAAAGGCAACTTCCGCGATCGGAACGCGTTGCCATATGAAACGATACACTTTGATATGACAGCGAACATTCTTTGGGCCGATGATGAGATCGATCTCCTGCGTCCGCATGTGCTTTTTCTTGAGCAGAAGGGCTATGGCGTGGATACCGTGAACAATGGGCTGGATGCGGTGGAGAAGGTGCAACAGAAGGAGTACGACATCATCTTCCTGGACGAGAACATGCCCGGCATGGGTGGCCTGGAGACGCTCGGCAAGATCAAGGGCATACAGCCGCGCGTGCCGGTGGTGATGATCACCAAGAGCGAGGAGGAGCACATCATGGAGGAGGCCATCGGCGGCAAGATCAGCGACTACCTGATCAAGCCGGTGAACCCGAACCAGATCCTGCTTTCGATCAAGAAGAACCTGGAGACGCGGCGGCTGGTGAGCGAGAAGACCACCACGAGCTACCAGCAGCAATTCCGGCAGCTGGGCATGCGCCTCGGCGATCGTATGAAGCCCGACGAATGGGGCGAGATGTACAAGGAGCTGGTGCGCTGGGAACTTGAATTGACGGGCTCGCAGGATCAGGGGATGACCGAGATCATGCGCTCGCAATGGGGCGAGGCGAATGAATTATTCAGCCGATTCGTGACCGATAATTATCTCGATTGGCTGGCCGGCAAAGGCGATGCGCCGCTGATGAGCCACCAGATGATGAAGGAGAAGGTAATGCCGCACATCACCGAGAGTGGATCGCCGCTCTTCCTGGTGCTGATCGATAACCTGCGGCTCGATCAATGGCGCGTGCTCGAACCGATCATCAGCGAATTCTTCCGCGTAGAGGAGGAAGGGCTGTTCTACAGCATTCTGCCCACCGCCACACAATACGCGCGCAACGCTTTGTTCGCGGGTATGATGCCGGCGGAGATCGAAAAGAAGTTCCCCGGCAAGTGGATCAGCGAGGACGAGGAGGGCAGCAAGAACGCGAATGAGGAAGTGTTCATCGAAGGCTTTTTGAAGAACATCCGCAAGCCGATCAAACACAGCTACCACAAGATCCTGAACCTGAATGCCGGCCGCAAGCTCTCGGAAAGCCTGGACAATTTGATGGCCAACCAGTTCAACGTGATCGTCTACAACTTCGTGGACATGCTGAGCCATGCGCGCACGGAAATGGAGGTGATCCGCGAGCTGGCCGAGGACGATGCCGCCTACCGCAGCCTCACGAAAAGCTGGTTCGAGCACTCACCGCTGTTCGACATCATGAAAGGCATCGCCGAGCGCGGCGGCCGCGTGTTCCTCACCACCGACCACGGCACCATCCGCGTGAACGAGCCCAGCAAAGTGGTGGGCGATCGCAACACCAACACCAACCTACGCTACAAGCACGGCCGCAACCTGAGCTACGAGGATCGCGATGTGCTGGTGGTGAAGGATCCCGCAAAGGCCGGTCTGCCGCGCGCCAACGTGAGTACCGTGTACATCTTCGCCAAAGGCGATCGCTTCTTCGTGTACCCCAACAACTATAACCACTTCGTGACGTACTACCGCCACACGTTCCAACACGGCGGGATAAGCATGGAGGAGATGCTGGTGCCTTGGGCGGTGTTGAAAGCGAGGTAGCGCCGATCAGATGATCAGAAAATTAGATGATCAGAAAATGAAAATGCCTTCTTCCGCAGCGATCGTCTGATCTTCGGATCATCTCATTTTCTGATCGGCATTTGGGCGTGTCCCGGCTCAAATGCAGCCGGGCCGGGTGCGGAGTTCATCCTGAGCGAAGCCGAAGGGCTGTAGCCGGCTCCCTGCGGCCAGCGGCTGCGGGGCTGCGGTGGCTTCCTGCGGTCGCCTCCTCGCTCTGCCTCGGCGCGATCATGCTGGAAGGACTGGTGCTGCTGATCTTTAACCGCATGTGCCCGATCACAGTGGTGGCGCGCCGGTATTCCAGATCCACCAAGGCGAATTTCGACATCTACCTGCCTGAATGGCTTGCGAGGTACAACAAAGAGATCTATACCAGCATTGTGC
>JAEYYE010000242.1 GCA_023430945.1 Bacteroidota bacterium | reverse complement strand
GGCCCGAACACATCGCACTCGCCATTCCAAGTGTGGATGGATCGATCATCCTCGATCTGCAAAAGGTGAACGTAATGAGCCCTGACTTCGAGATCACGGTCTCCAGTGGTGAGCGCATGGCGCTGCCCGATGGGCTCCACTATCGCGGCATCATCCGCGGTTCGCAGGGAACGCTCGCTGCGATCAGCATCTTCAAGAACGAATTGATGGGGATCATCGGCGATCAGACCGGGGAGCGGGTGATCGGCCGATTCGATCACGCACCCGAAGGGCTTCATGTACTTTACCACGAGAATGCGCTGCGCGGCACCTCGGGCGCCGTGTGCGCAACCCCTGATGACGGCCGAGGTTATTCGCAGGAAGAGGTCACCCTGCAGGAAGGCGAGCGCACCGTACGTTGCGTGAACCTGTATTGGGAGATCGCCTATGATATCGTTCAGAACAAGGGAAGTGTCGCGAACGCCACCAACTATGCCACCGGGCTTTTCAACCAGAGCGCGGCGCTTTTTGATAACGATGGGATCGATGTACTGCTTTCGCAGCTTTATGTATGGAGTTCGGCAAGCCCTTACAACGCCACAAGCAGTTCCGGCCGGTTGGATCAGTTCGGTGATCTGCGCACAAGTTTCAACGGCGATCTGGCCCACCTGATAGATCTTGGTAATTATGGAGGCATCGCGTGGCTCAACACGCTTTGCAGCGGCACGCGATACAGAATGGGCTACAGTGGGATCGATGCTTCGTTCAACAACGTTCCCACGTATAGCTGGAGCGTTGAAGTGGTGACCCACGAACAGGGCCACAACCTCGGATCGAAACACACGCATGCATGCGCATGGAACGGGAACAATACCGCGATCGATGGCTGCGGCCAGGCGGCTGGATATAGTGAAGGTGGATGCGCACAAGGCCCGATCCCTTCCTCGAGCGTAGGCGGTACCATCATGAGCTATTGCCACCTCACCGGCACCACGATCAAGTTCGCCAACGGATCCGGGCCACAACCTACAGCGGTGATCACCAACGCCATCAACGGTGCTTCATGCCTCGCTACGTGCGGCAGCAGTTGCGATCCGCCTCCTGTTTCGGCCACCGTAACGAGCAATTCCGCCACGATCAGCTGGAGCAACGTGAACGCCATCTCGTACGATCTGCAATGGAAACTCGCCTCGGGTTCACTTTGGACCACTGTTGCAGGGATCAATGGAACAAGCCATCAACTCACAGGGCTTGTCCAAGGTACCACGTACAATTACCGCGTACTGTCGAATTGTACCGGTGCAACTTCACCCTGGTCCGCCACCGGTTCGTTCACCACGATCATACCCTGCTCCGATGCGCTCGAGCCGAACAACTCGATCGGTGCTGCCGTGACTCTTCAGCTTCCGGCCAACTTCAACGCATTGATCGCCAATTCCACCGATGTGGACTATTACCAGATCTCCCTGGACCAGACGGCGAACATCAACATCTTCATGACGAACGTTTCCGAGGATTTCGATCTGCGGCTTCTGAACTCGAGTGGTTCCCAGATCGGTATTTCACAGAACGCAGGCACCACTGCTGAATCGATCCAATACAGCAATGCAGCCCCGGGCACTTATTACATCCACGCTTATGGCTGGAATGGGACGTACAATTCGCTCGTGTGCTATAACCTGGCGGTTTCCATATCAGGCGCGCAGGGTTGCGGCACTCCGCAGGGTCTTACCTCCACGAACATCACGACAACTTCGGCACTCGTTCAATGGAACAGCATGCAGGGCGCAGGTTCCTACAACGTGCAATGGAAGCAGGCCAGTGCCCCCAATTGGAATACGACAGGGAACATATCCGGCACAAGCCATACGCTGAACGACCTGCTTCCCGGTACGGCCTATCAATTCAAGGTGCGTGCGAATTGCACCGGCGGCAGTTCGCTCTATTCCACCTCGGGCGAATTCTCCACCGTGAACGATCCCTGTGCGAGCGGTGTGAGGGCGAACATCCAGTTGTGGTTGGATGGCGCCTATTCCGACGCGCAACAGATGATGCGTGATGACCTGAGGGTACTTGGTCTTGTACCGATCCAGGAACCGTACACTACCATGGGTTTCGATGTAGGTGGAACCCTTACTACGAGTTCGGCAAGACTGGCTGTCTCCGGCAACAGCGCGATCGTGGATTGGGTACTGGTTGAACTCAGGCTGGGAACCGATCCGAGCCAGATAGTGGCCACCCGTGCCGGTCTTTTGCGCCGCGATGGCACCGTTGTGAGCCCCGATGATGGCGCCAGCCAGATCAACTTCTGCATGCCCCCGGCTTCATACTTCGTTTCCGTAAGGCATCGCAATCACCTGCCCTGTATGACAGCGGCCGCTGTGCCACTGACCAGCAGCGGTTCAACGGTGGACTTCCGTGCAGGCGGAACGAGCACATACGGCACCAATGCCCGGCGCATTTCGAACGGAGCTTCGCGGCTATGGGCCGGCAACACGAACGGCGACGATATGGTGAAGTTCTCGGGCCAGGCCAATGATCGCGACCTGATCATCGCGTTGCTTGGAGGGGTCGTGCCCACGGCGAGCCAGAACGGTTATTACGATGCTGACGTGAATCTGGATGGTGTGGTGAAATACACGGGAGCGGGCAACGATCGCGATGTGATCCTGAGCACTGTTGGAGGCGTGGTGCCCACCAACGTGGTCCAGCAGCAGATGCCTTGATCGTTGATCAACGGAGCAACTGGAGCACCACGAAGTAGCGTAGCGCCTTGCCGGCGAACATGAGCACCATTACGGGCAACACGGGTGCTTTTCCCATGCCGAGGGCCACTGCGAGCGGATCGCCGATCAGCGGCACCCAGGTGAGCAGGGCGAGCCATGATCCGTATCTGCCGACCGATCGCTCGTAGCGCAGCACCTTCGCCGCATCCATCCGCAACCAGCTCCCGATCCGATCGATGCTGCCCATGCGGCCGATCGCATAACAGGTCGATCCGCCGAGCCAGTTGCCCGCACTGGCGACCGACCAAAGTGCCAAGGTGCTCCATGGCCCCAGCGCCATCGCCGCAAGGATCGCCTCGGAACTGAACGGCAGGATCGTGGCCGCCAGGAAGCAACTGAAGAAAAGTCCCCAAAGCCCGCCATCCACCGATCCAACCAATGCATCCATATTCATAAACCTTCTGGAACCCGCGCCAAATGTAGGCTTCGCATCCCCGGCATGGGATCTGAAAAAATCGATCCAGCCAAGAAGCAATGAGATGAAAAAGCCGATCCTCGCCATCGCCATCGCCTTGATCGCCGGCACCGCGAACGCTCAACTGGAACGACGGCCTGTAACGCTGAGCGGAGGTTTTGAGGCAGGCTTCCCGATCGGTGAGTTCAACGATACCTGGGGCCGCGAGATCATGGGGTTGAGCGGTGATCTCACGATGCCGATGAAGCTGCTGCCATTTGATTGGGGTTTTGATCTCGCGTGGGGAAGGATGGGCGGCGGATCGAAGGAGATCCCGATCGATGATGAATACCTTGAGGTCACCACCGGCGATCTACGCGTCTACAGTAACATCTTCGGTTACCATGGACTGTTGCGTCTCAAACCGTTCAACGGAAAGATCAGCCCGTATGTTGAAGGACTGATCGGCGCACGCCAGTTCACTACGCGCACACGCGTGATGGTGGATGGCATGGACCAGCCCTATCTCGAGCAACGCAACACGAATGAATTCGTATGGAGCCACGGTTGGGCAGCGGGCATCCAGATCGCACCAGCCGAAATGTTCTACATCGAGGCGCGCGCCGAAAGACTGAATGGCGGACCAGTGCAATATGTCGATCCATCCACCATCGAGATCTCAGATCAGGGCGAAGTTTCCTATGGCACGCTCAACTCGGGCACGCGTGTCCTGAACTTCCACCTTGGGGTGGGACTGCGGTTCTGATCGCGATCGCAGCAATCGTGGGTAACAATGTTGGTAACCTCTGTGAAACGTGCGGCCTGCGCGCCTTGGATCGCCATTTCCGTTACGTAAACTTGCGCCGGAAAAGCCGGGCGAACACGCACGCAAAGTACATTGGACGGGCAAAAAC
>JAEYYE010000351.1 GCA_023430945.1 Bacteroidota bacterium | reverse complement strand
GCTCACGATCGTCAGAAGCGTATCCACCTTGAGAAGATAACCATCGGTACCTCCTTGAGCGGCAGGTGTGATCGCTCCCGCGGTCGCGATCCCGGTGGTGCTTGTGGTGTTGCCTGCGAGCACTGCGCCTGTGCTGTCACCATAGGCGATCCCGATCAACGGATCGTCGCCTTCGCCACCGATGAAGGTGCCGGCCACCAACGAATCGGTACCTTGGAATGTGAGCAACAATCCATCGATGCCTCCGGAATAAGGTTGAAGAGGCATCATTCCGGTGAAGGTGTCCGATCCGGAACTGCTTCCTACGACCATCAGCCGGCCATGCACATCGAGGGCTGCGCCCGCAGCGAACTCATCGCCGATCCCACCGAAATAAGTGGCGCCTGTCAGCAACCCGAATTCAGTGAATCGTGCGATGAAAATGTCGCTGCCACCGCCGATCGTGTTCTGAAAGGAGAGCGTATCGGTGGCGATCGCTTCCGGCGATGTGGTGTTCCCGATGATGAAAACGCCATCCATTCCGGTGATCACCACCTGCACAGCGGCATCTTCTCCCGCACCTCCGAAGTAGGTACACCAAAGGACCGATCCGTGCGGTGCGATCTTGGCAAGGAACGCATCGGAGCCACCACCACCGAAATCAGCCTGATGCGTGAGCCCGCTTTGATCCGTGGTATCGTTGCCCAGCAATATGCCGGAGGTGGTGCGGCCCGTAACGTACACATGACCGAAGTCGTCGGTGGCCATGCTAAGGACATGGTCATCCTCAATACCGCCGTGATAACTGATCCATCGTGGTTCAGCCGTTATCGTCTGGCCCAGGAGCGCCGTTGAAAGTATCGATGCGAACACAAATGATCCCGGTCGGGAAAGCGAAAGGATCCATGTTCTGAAATGAAATTGAAAAACGTATTTGTTCATTGTCATGATGGATCGATATGATGCCTAAGGTGGGCAGATGCATCATGAAAGTGCTAGTGTTCAGCAGGTATCGGTGGAATGAAATACGGCATCGGTTGAAAGATCGCATGCACGGAAAAATCTCGCGGAAGAATATTTCGAACATCGGATCTGTTTCCGAACGATGGTATCAGTATGGAACAATGGATCGCACTACGTTCGCGCCGTGAACGCGCTGGCACAGGCATACCGTTTCTACATCAGTTCCTTCTCCGGTTTCAGCCGCGAGGTGTGGCTGCTCACGCTGGTCACTTTCGTGAACCGCGCGGGTACCATGGTGGTGCCGTTCCTTTCGCTGTACCTCACGAAGGACATGGGTCTTTCGCTGGAAGAAGTGGGCTGGATCATGAGCTGTTTCGGCGCTGGATCGGTGATCGGTTCATGGATCGGCGGCAAGCTCAGCGACAAGCTCGGCTTCTATGATGTGATGGTGGGCGCGTTGGTCACATCGGGGCTGGCGTTCATCGTGCTCGGACAGCTGCGTGGTTTCTGGCCGTTCGGGATCGGCGTGTTCTTCCTGATGGTGGTGAGCGATGCGTTCCGGCCGGCGATGTTCGTGGCGTTGCGCAGTTATGCGAGGCCGGAGAACCGCACGCGTGCCGTTACCCTGATCCGCCTGGCGATCAATCTTGGTTTCAGTCTGGGCCCGGCGATCGGCGGGTTCATCATTGCCACATGGGGTTATTCCGGCCTGTTCTGGATCGATGCGGTGACCTGTCTGGCGGCCGCTGCGATCCTGTTGATGGGGCTTGAGCGGAGAAAGGCGATCAAGGATGATGGATCGATGCGATCGACGGCCAACGGATCGCCATACCGCGACCGGCCGTATCTCTTTTCGTTGTTGATCACCACATTGATCGGGATCGCTTTCCTGCAATACTTCAGCTCCATGCCGCTCTTCTACAATGAAGTGCACGGGTTGAGCGAGGAGTACATCGGGATCCTGCTCGGCGCGAACGGCCTTCTGATCTTCCTGATCGAAATGCCCCTGGTGAAATATTGCGAAGTGCGCGGTTTCCGGCTGATGGCGATCCTGCGCCTGAGCATACTGCTGATCGCTGGAAGTTTCGCGGTGCTGAACCTCTTCCCGAACATCGCATTCCTGTGGGTCGGCATGTTGCTGATGACCTTCGGCGAGATGCTGAACTTCCCGTTCTTCAACCGCTTCGCCTATGACCGATCGGATCGTGGAAAGCCCGGTGCGTACATGGCGCTGCTCACTATCAGTTGGAGCGTTTCACACATCATCGGCCATACAACGGGTCTGCAGCTGATCGCCTCGATCGGTTTCGTTGGAACGTGGTGGCTCTTCACGGGGATCCTGCTCCTGGCGTGGGCGATGATGTTCTGGTTGGGGGCGCTATTGAAGCGTGAAGCCCGGTTGTCCCCGCAACCGCACATTCCCTGATAAGGTGGCGTTGGAAATGTGATAATTCAACGGATCTTGATTTGATGATATATCAACAGTTGATGTATCATTGCAGCTGGAATGAACGAAACATTGGACATCGCGAAGGTCCCGTTCTACATGATCGAGCGTGTGATCAAGACCTACAGACAGTTCGCGCAGCGCAGGCTGATCGCGGCCGGATCGACGCTTACGGTGGACC
Organism: Bacteroidota bacterium; assembly: GCA_023430945.1. Lineage (GTDB taxonomy): Bacteria > Bacteroidota > Bacteroidia > Flavobacteriales_F > PHOS-HE28 > PHOS-HE28. Next base: position 2,497 of record JAEYYE010000351.1, on the reverse strand, counting down.
AATGGCTCATCCTGAACGTGGTCGCGACGGAGCCCGGGATGCAACAGCAGGAGTTGGCGGGAAAAGTGTTCAAGGACAAGGCATCGATCGCACGCACCATCGATCTGTTGGTGGAAGCGGAGATGATCACGCGTATGCCCGGCGACGATCGCCGAAGCGTAAGCCTGAAACTCACTAAAAAAGGTGCGAAACAGCTGACCACGCTCACGCCCGTGGTGAACGACTACCGCAAACAGGCGCTGAAGGGGATCGGAAAAGCAGAGATCCAGGCGATGATGCAGACAATGGACAAGATCATTTCCAACTGCCATGAATAGCTTGATGTTCGCAATGGCCGTGGTGTTCTCCATGCCTTTGGGTTGCCAGCAGGAAGAACCGAAGCCAGCCGATCCGCTCAAATTCGGCGAGCGCTTCACCGCCGTATGCAAGGTGGGAGAGGTCGGCGGGGGAGGAGGAACGCTGATCGCGAAGGACTGGGTGTTGACCGCCGCGCACGTTGCGGAAGGAATGCATGAACGCACCGGCGGGGACCTGAACGTGGTGTTCGGCAATGGAGAGAAGATCCCTGTACAGAGGATCTTCCTTCATCCGCAACATGTCCACATGGGCGCCTACGATATCGCGTTGCTGCAATTGGAACAGCCGGTGATGGATGTTGCACCGATGCAATTGTTCATGGAGGATATCATTGCGGGTGAGAAGATCATCATTGCCGGACACGGCGATCATCGCAATACGGATGGGACCTGGACCCGCGATGGAAGGCTTCGTGCCTACACCAACATCATCGATTCCACGAATGCGACGCACATCTTCTTCGATCACGATCCGCCTGGACCTGGTGCTACGGAATTGGAAGGTGTGAGCGGACCCGGCGATAGCGGCGGACCTGCGTTTATCGATCGTGATGGCCGGACTTATGTCGCCGGTGTCAGTTCCATGGCCAGATCAGGAAGTGAAGGTGTCGAGAGTTACGGTATGATCGAGCTTTTCGTGAAAGTGCCGGCGCACTTGGAATGGATCAGATCGGTGATGGCCAAGCCTGAAGAACATCCGGTCTATGGCGATAACATCAAGGCAGAGGATCCGGGTGAATTGATCTACATCGATCCAACCCGGTTCTCTGTGATCGGAACCATATCGACCGCATTGGAGTCTGGCGAGTCCGATCGGATCGAGAATGCGATCGCCAGCAGCTATGATCCAGCCATTCTCGCGAAAAGAGATCCGGCAACGATCATGCGCAATATGCCCGTGCTGATCGAAGAATTATCAGGCGCACATTATGTCGGGATCATGGCCACACAGAATGGGATCGCATCGTTGAAGTTCCAGAAGGCCGACGTCACCTACCAACTGGACATCTTCTTCCGGCCTTCGAACAAGATCGAACAGATGGCGTTCAGGCAGCTGTGATCTGTTCCTTCAAAGGACAACGAACCGCAAGCCTCCTGCATTTTTCGAAGTGCGCAGCAGATAAACACCGCTCGACATGTTCTGCAGATCGATGTCGTTCCTGCCGCTGTCGATCCGTCCGCTGAGAACGATCCGACCCTGGCGATCGATGATGTTGAAGGCGGAAGGCATCGCATCGTTCATCAAGGTCAGCGTATTTGTAACGGGATCTTCCAGGATACGCAGATCACGGCCATCGATCTCCTGGATCCCTACGGAAAGCACCACGAAAGGCTCGGAGGTCAACGCGCAATCCCCATTCGTTACCGTTACGGTGTAGGAACCATTCTCTGTGGGTGTGTAGGTGCTGCTCGTGGCGCCATCGATCGGAAGATCATCGAGGTACCACTGGATGTCACCTGTTGTGGTGGTGATCAGGTCCGAACCTGAATCGGTGATCACCGGAAGTCCATCTGTGATCGGATCCGGGGTGAGTTTTGCGACGAATGCTGCGCTTGCATCCGAACCATAGGCGATGATGCGGCCGTTGGGAAGCAATGCGCCGTTCAGGAAAGCCTGTGCGGCCGGTATGCCGGCATCGAACGAAAGGATCCCTCCTGTACCGAACGATGCATCCGGATCACCACCTGCATCGCGCTTGCCGACGATCCCGAGATTGTTCAGCTGACCGAATTGCAATGTGCTGCCATCGGCCATTTGGATCGATGCATTCCCTTGCACGGAAGTAGCCGCGATCAAGCTTACACCATCGGTACCGAATGAGGTATCCAGCGTGCCATCATCGAGGAATTGTGCCATCAGCATGCTGTTCTGGTCCACCGTGGTGCAGCTTATCAGGATCGAACCGTCAGTTTCCAGGATCACGCCCATCTTCCCCAACGCACGCGCCAGCACATTGCTCACCACCATTCCGTTGGTGCCGAACGTGCTGTCCACTGCGCCGGTGTTGTCGAATTTCGCAAGCATCAGGGCGTTCTCCACGCCATTCCATGCGATCCCAACGGCGATCACCGATCCATCCGCAAGCATCACTCCACCACCTTCTGCAGATGCCGCGAAGCTGGGCAGCTGCACCGTAGCG
>JAEYYE010000333.1 GCA_023430945.1 Bacteroidota bacterium | reverse complement strand
GGCCTTTCGGATTCAAGCTATCTCAGCCACATCGTACTGCGCCAGCCGAACTATCTTTTCAACTACAGCAACCTCGGTTTCCAGACGTACCTGGTGGATCAACCGGGGATCGAATTGATGGACAAGTTGTATTTCGATGCGCACCGCCTGGGCGAATTGCGGGCGCGCATGGAAGATGCGGAGCCCGTGCTTCGCAACGGCGACAGCCTGAGCGTGGACATGACCGCGGTGCGCCGATCGGATGCGCCGGGGACCACACGTCCGGGCCCGAATGGGTTCCATGGTGAAGAGATCTGCCAGTTGATGCGCTATGCGGGCGTTAGTGAGAAGATCACGTCATTGGGGATCTATGAACTGGATCCCGAGCGCGACCAGGACGGAGTTACCGCGCAGCTTGCCGCGCAGATGATCTGGTGTTTCCTGGATGGATTCCGCAGCCGCACCAACGATCTGCCCTGGCTTGATCGGAAACGGTTCACCCGATTCCGCATCCCGATCCGCGGACATGACCAGGAACTGGTGTTCTACAAGAGCAACGTGAGCGATCGGTGGTGGATGGACATTCCGTACCGTGCCGAACAGGAAGCGCGGTTCGAGCGGCATCATCTTGTGCCTTGTTCCTATTCGGATTATCAACTCGCGTGCAAAGAGGAGGTGCCGGACCGTTGGTGGCGCACCTTCCAGAAGCTCGCCTGAGCTCGGGATCACCACGATCGCCAAAGATCTTTTGGCGGGATTTGGAGTTGTCGGAAAAGACTTTTGTTATATTGGCGCCGGGATCAATTGGGATCTCCGGGAAGGCTACGCTCCAGATCGCGCTATAACCTTAGGAAAAACCAGCATGAGGGGTATATTTACTGTTGCATTGTTCTCGGTGGTGGCATTGGGTGCGTTCGCCCAGCAGGATCCGCAATTCTCGCAGTATATGTTCGATCGCCTTTCCATTAACCCTGCCGTGGCAGGCACCGGTGGCCAGCTTTGCGCTACTGCGCTCCTGCGTCAGCAGTGGACGGGTTTTGAGGGTGCGCCGAAGACCGGTCTGTTCAACGCGCACATGCCGTTGAAGACGATCAGTAGCGGGATCGGTCTCTCCGTATACCTCGATGAACTGGGCCAGCAGAAGAGCACCTTCGCACGTTTGCATTATTCCTTCCACCGCAAGATCGGCCAGGGTACCCTCGGTATCGGGATCTATGCCGGGTTGGGCAGCCATGCGTTGGGCCGTAATTGGATCGCACGTGATGATGTGCAGTTCGATACGGCGATCCCCACCAACGGGCAAAGCGACAGCGGCTTCGATCTGGGCGCCGGCATCTATTACGTTGCCCCCACATTCTGGGCAGGCATCAGCAGCACGCATCTTCCAGAGACCGAGTTGGATGATGTGAGCATACAGATGGCGCGCCATTATTTCGTTCAGGCGGGATATGATTGGGCGCTCGGTGGGAACAAGGATTATGTGCTTCAGCCTTCCGTGTTGATCAAGTCCGATGGCACCAGCACACAATTCGATCTGAACGCATTGTTCTTGTATAATAACATGGTGTGGCTGGGCGTTTCGTACCGTACCGAAGATGCGATCGCGCCCATGATCGGCTACCAGCACCAATTCCTCGATGGGCGATCCATGCTCCGGATCGGTTATAGCTATGATGTCACCACTTCCAATTTGAGGAATTACAGCAGTGGCAGTCATGAAGTGATGCTGAACTACTGTGTGACACTTGTTAAACCGCCACAAGAACAGTTCTATCGCAACGTTAGATTCCTCTAAGTCCGAAACCAAACAACCCAACCTGCCGTAAACTGCCTCGCGCTATACATGTTCGCTTACCCGATGCGTGTAAAGAACGAGGGCTCCCTGCAAGGAATGAAGGAACGGCATAACAGGAAGAACATGGTACGTCCCATAATTTATCTCTGCGCCATCGGCTTGCTGGCGAGCTGTGGCAGGGGTGGTCAAGGGCAGTTGATCGGCGTGCAGCAGCGCCCGAGCTGGTTCCAGATCGATCCCTATGGCATGAACTATATCCCGATGGGTAGTTATGTCATGGGCCCCAGCGACCAGGATGTACCCTACGCCATGGTGGCGAAGAGCAAGACCGTTTCGGTACAGGCATTCTATATCGACCAGACGGAGATCACGAACAACGAGTACCGCCAGTTCGTGTTCTACGTGCGCGATTCGATCGCGAAGCGTTTGCTGGGCGATGAAGAGATCGGCGAGCACGTATTCACAGAGGATGAATACGGAGAAGAGATCGATCCGCCGATCATCAACTGGCGCGAACGGATCAATTGGTACGGTGATGATGAGCGCGAGATCCTGAGCGAGCTTTTCCTCGGCGAAAGCGAGCAATTCTACCGCCGCCAGGAGATCGATACCCGTAAGCTCATGTTCGAGTATTATTGGATCGACCTGAAGGAAGCGGCCCGCAAGGCGAACAACGCACGTGATCTGGATCTGAGCTACACTAACGTGAAAGGCCAGAACAACGCGATCCGCGGTCACAGCGACCGATCGAAGTTCATCATCAAGGAAGTGATCAACGTATATCCCGATACGCTGGTGTGGGTGCACGATTTCACGTACTCCTTCAACGAGCCGATGACCGAGAACTATTTCTGGCACCCGGCGTACGATGAATATCCTGTAGTGGGGGTTACATGGCAGCAGGCCAATGCCTTCAACGTTTGGCGTACGGAATTGATGAATTCGTGGCTTTCGCAGAACGGCGATGCGTTCATCAACCGTTTCCGTCTTCCCACTGAAGCGGAATGGGAGTACGCTGCCCGCGGTGGCCTGGATCTCGCACCATACCCATGGGGCGGCCCTTACATCCGTAACCGTCAGGGTTGCTTCCTCGGCAACTTCAAACCACTGCACGGGAACTACACCGATGATGGTGGTTTCCACACCGTGCCGGTGGACAGCTACAGCCCGAACGATTACGGCCTGTTCAACATGGCCGGTAACGTGGCCGAATGGACCAGCACCGCCTACGATGAGAGCGTGTACGATTTCGCACACGATCTGAACCCGGAATACAGTTATGATGCGCTTGCCAACGATCCGCCTTCACTGAAGCGGAAGGTGGTGCGCGGCGGATCGTGGAAGGATGTGGGTTATTACCTGCAGACCGGCACACGCAGCTACGAGTATCAGGATACGGCAAAGGCTTATGTCGGTTTCCGTTCCGTGATGACCTATCTCGGACGCGGAAAGGCCGTGAGTGCCGATGACCTTTAGACGGAATATGGCGTTCAGGCTTCGTTAGCCAGACGGTTGCATGGCGCCATAGGACAAGGAGCTCCATTTTTCAGAACCAGAACCCAAAAGCAAGGAACCATCAATGAAACCCGGCAGCAAGAAGTGGAAGAATTTCATGGCCAAACTGTATGGGATCGGTGCAGCGGTCGTGATCGTAGGCGCGTTGTTCAAGATCCAGCACTGGCCTTTCGCAGATCTCTTTCTGATCCTTGGATTGAGTACCGAAGCGATCATTTTCTTTTTCTCAGCGTTCGAGCCACCGCACGAGGATGTGGATTGGAGCCTCGTTTACCCTGAACTTGCAACAGGCGATCATGCCGAAGGCGAGGAATTCAGCAAGGACGACAACCGTTCGATCACCGAACAGCTCGATGACATGCTCGAAAGCGCCAAGATCGAACCCGAACTGATCGAAAGCCTCGGCCAGGGAATGCGTACCTTGAGCGATCAGGCGCGCCAGCTCACCGATATCTCCAGCGCGGCCACTGCCACCAACGATTACGT
>JAEYYE010000279.1 GCA_023430945.1 Bacteroidota bacterium | reverse complement strand
GGCGGAAAACCGGCCGGCGAATGGACCTTCCACGATCCGGACGGCACAGCACGGAAGATCGCGCGCTACAGCGATGAAGGGATCTTGATCGAAGAGCGGGAGGTGAAGTGAACCATGTTCTTTCGTCCTTTGGGATACCCTGTTCCATTATCGGAATTAGCTATTTCGTCAGACTGCGACCGTTCCGATCGTTCGCTTCGGTGATCCAGCCACCTTCCGGCTCCACCAGATGATATAAGGCACTAGCACAGCCGGTGGCAGTGCCCACGGGATCCAATAGGGCCCGAAGTCGTTCCAATTCACCACCAAAAAAGCGGTGAGCGTGCTGATGTACGAGCCGACCATCATGCCGATGTGCCGCACGAGCCAGGCGTTCGGCGGTAGCTTTTCACCCTTTCGCAACTTGAGGAACAGGAGGATCTCCCGGATCACCAGTGTGGAGCTCAGAACGCCGAGGCCGAACAGGATCGCATTGCCGGTCAACAGCATCGCCAATGTGTTGATCGATCCGATAGCGAGTATTGCGTTGTCGATCCGATCGAAGACCACGCTTCGCAGAGCAGCCGATCGCTGACCGTTCCAGGTCATGTAGAAGGTGAAGATCCCCAGACAGAAGAAGAAAGTGCTTTCGATCGAAATGGAAAGCACCAATGCGGATAGGGCCACCGCGTACATCGACCAGGTGAATAAAAGCCCGGCCTTGCGATGACGCTTGCCGCCTTTGCGGGCGATCATGTTGAACAGGCCTGTGAACAGTGCAACGCTTCCACCGATGATGTGGATGGCAAGGGCGATGGTCTTGAGTGGTTCCATGGTGATCGTAATTGATCGCGAACCAACTTCAAGCAAAAAGGAAAATCCAGCCTAAAGTGGTGAGCCTCAACCTTTGGGACCACCGGGAAAGGCCTGGGGCAAACGGGAGGGTCCGCCGGGGTGAACGGCAAGGTGCTCACGGATCCGTGTGGTCAACGATCTGGATACCGGCACCTCCGCGCTGCCTCCTTTCAAGTGAAGCCTGAGACCCTGGGCATTGCCACTTACCCGCTCCACCAGATCCATGTTCACCACATAACTTTTATGGCAACGATGGAATTGGGGATGATCCTTCAATTGATCCTCGAATGATCGCAACGAACCACGTAACACCTTCCGATCGGTTCCGCCAATTCCATGAAAGGCTTCCACATAATTGTCCGAGGCTTTCACATAGAACAAGCGATCGGCATCGATCTCAAGCCGTTCGTTCTGGTTCTCACCGATCAAGAAGATCCGTTGTCCAGCAAGCTCATCTTTCCGCGGTGGTGCTTCGGCCAGTTCCTTTCCGATCATTTCGGCTTCTTTCGCATAATGGGTCCGCTCACCTTGGAACTTGATGAGGACGATCGCGGTCACTGGGAAGATCCCGATGGCAACAGTGTACAGCGTGAATGAAAGGAATGTGGTCCAATCCCATGGCGCGATGCCCAGCCAGATCGAAAAAAGTGCATTGAGGATCCCGATCAACAAGATGTTCAAAGCGGAAAAGAACAGCTCGTTGCCCAACGTCCATTTCTCCAGATCGGTACGGCGCGAAACAAGAAAGATATCGACGGCGCTCATCGCCAGGAAAGTGACCATGCCATAACCGGCCGCCCAGCTCCAGACAACGGGGATCTCCGAAAGTCCGAACGGTTTGAAGATCCCCAGGAACAGCATTATGAACAGGCCGACAACGAAGGCGCGTTTCAGCCGCCGGATCAGCGACCGCTCATACGGGTGGGGTTGATCAAGGAAATTGGTGGACATCGATCTTGAGCGAAAGTATTCCTCGGCAGCCGATCGAGTTATCGACGATCCACCAGAATTGACCGATCGGATCGGCCGATGGATCTATTTTCACGGCCCTTTCATGATCCAGCCACACGCCATACAACAGGTTAAGGAAGCCGCGCGCGTGGAAGAGGTCGTGGGCGAGTTCGTCGCGTTGAAAAAGAAAGGTCCGCGGTACCTCGGCCTTTGCCCATTCCACAACGAAAAAACGCCCTCGTTCAACGTAACGCCCAATCTGGGGATCTTCAAATGTTTCGGGTGTGGCGAGAGCGGCGACTCGATCACGTTCCTCATCAAACACGAGCACCTCAGCTACATCGGAGCGATCCGGTGGCTGGCGAAACGCTACCAGATCGAGCTCCCCGAAGAGGAACAGTCGCTCGAGCAACAGATCGAACAGAGCGAGCGCGAAAGCCTCGCGGTGATCCAGACATGGGCGCAAAAGTGGAGCAGCGATCAACTTTGGAACACGGAGGAAGGAAAGCGGATCGGCTTGAGCTATTTCCATGAACGCGGATTCAGCGATCGCACGATCAAGGAATTCGATCTTGGTTATGTTCCTGAGAAAGGCAATGCTTTCGCCACCGCAGCGATCGCTCACGGTTTCGATCCTGAATTGCTCGAAAGGGCAGGCTGGATAAAACGACGTGAGGATGGAACGCCGTGGGACTTCTTCCAGGGACGTGTCACTTTCCCGATCCATGGATTGAGCGGTCAGGTGATCGCATTCGGTGCGCGCACGCTGAAGAGCGACAAGAAATTGCCGAAGTATTTCAATTCACCGGAAAGCCTGCTCTATGTGAAGAGCAAGTCGCTTTACGGGATCTTCCAGGCGAAAAAAGCGATCGCTGAACAGGAGCTTTGTTACCTGGTGGAAGGTTACACCGATGTGATCAGCCTGCATCAATCCGGCATCGTGAACGTGGTGGCCAGCAGCGGCACCAGCCTCACCGAAGACCAGGTGCGGTTGATCAAGCGCTATGCGCCAACGGTGTGCATCCTGTACGATGGTGATGCAGCTGGCATGAAGGCGAGCATCCGCGGGATCGACCTGATCCTCGCCGAGGGCTTGAACGTGAAAGTGGTGACCTTCCCCGAAGGCGAGGATCCAGACAGCTTCGCGAAGAGCCGCAGTAGCAGCGAAGTTCTCGATCATCTCACGCGCACCGCGCAGGATTTCCTTGTCTTCAAGGCCGGGCTTCTGATGGCCGATTGCGGCGATGATCCGGTGAAGAAATCCGTGGCGATCCATGAGATCGTTGAGAGCATCGCACTCGTTCCCGATCACATCCTGCGATCGCTCTACATACAGCAATGCAGCCGCATGCTCCAAGTGAACGAGCAGGCGTTGCTGAGCGAAATGAACAAGGTGTTGCGCAAGCGATACCGAAAGGGTTTGGGCGAAGGAGCTTACGTGCCGGAGGAAAAGCTCGCCCCGGAACTTTCACCGCCGCAACCAACGATCGAAGAACAGGGAACAAGCGTGCAGGAACGCGATCTGTTGCGCATGCTGCTCCGGTACGGGCACGAAAAAGTGATGGCACCGTTCTTCGATCCCGATAAGGAAGAAAAGATTGAAGAGGAAACGACCGTCGCTGAATTGATGTTCGAGATGCTCGCGATGGACAACATCCTATTCGATGACCCGATCTTCCGTGAGATCTATCTGGATTACCGCCACACCAGCAATCTTGGCGGAAATGTGGATGCAGGCCGATACGTCGGACACGAACAGGAGGATTGGCGCAGAACAGCGATCGATCTGATCACGGAGAAGCACCAGCTCAGCCCGAATTGGAAGGATCGGCACAAGATCCATGTGAAGCGGGAGAACGAGATCCTGTTCGCTGCGCTGGAAGAAGCCGTTTACATTCTGAAGGAACGCCGGCTGGATCGAATGATCAAGGACCTTCAGGAAAAGTTGAAGAACACCACGGACGAAGAGGTGATGTTGCTGCTCGCGGAGATACAGGTGAAGAACACCTTCAAGCTGCAGCTCTCCAAAAAGACCGGCCGCGTGGTGGTGGGCTGATCGGTTAGTTTTGCCAAGTGGAGCATGGAAAGGATCATGGCGCGCATGATCACGCGGGTCACCATCATGTGCCGCATACCACGCGTGGGCTGCGGATCGCTTTTTTCCTGAACCTCGGCTTCACTTTCATTGAACTTTTCGGTGGCTGGTGGACCAACAGCATCGCCGTGCTCACCGATGCGTTGCATGATCTGGGGGATTGCGCCGTGCTTGGTGCCGCATGGTACCTGCAGAATATCGCAACGCGCGGAAGGGATGCGAACTACAGTTACGGTTATGGCAGGTACAGCATGCTTGGCGGCTGGCTTGCGGCAGGCATGTTGATCGCCGGTTCGCTCCTCGTGCTGGTATTGTCGTTCCCGCGATTGCTGGAACCGGTGGCGCCGCATACAAGAGGCATGATGCTGATCGCGGTGTTCGGGATCGCGATGAACGGGCTTGCGGCCTGGCTGTTGAACGCCGGGAAAAGCCTGAACGAACGCGGTGCTTACCTCCACCTGTTGGAGGATGTGCTCGGCTGGGCTTCGGTACTGATCGGTGCGGTGATCATCCATTTCACCGGCTTCGCACAGCTCGATCCATTGTTGAGCATGGCGATCGCGCTCTACATCCTTTACAACGCCATTGGGACCCTGCGCGCAGGTACCAAGATCCTGATGCAGGCGGAACCCGCATCGATCGGCACCGCCGGCCTACGGGAAAGGCTGATGCAGATACCGCAGGTGATCGACATACACGATCAGCATACGTGGAGCCTCGATGGCACCTACATGATCCACAGTGTTCACCTGGTGGTCCAGGAAACATCGATCCGCGATGCGCTGGCCGCAAAAGCGAAAGCGAGGGAGATCCTTCAGTCCATGGGGATCGACCACACCACGATCGAGATCGAATTGCCCGACGAAAAATGCGGGTTGGAGGATCATTGATCGGCCACATGAAAAAGAACGCGTTCCGTCTTCTCGCAAAGATCAACAAGACGATACTTCCGAAGTTGTGGGACAAGGACCTCACCCGGCTCACCAAATTGCAGAAATTGATGGTGGCCTGGAAATATTACGTTACGCGGAATTCCTTGTAATGGCGTGGTCCTTCACCCGACCGGCGAAATTGTCAAGAGGTATTCGTCGATGAATTGCATGCGTTAATCTTCTAATTTCGGCCAGTGAAGGCCGTTTCGCTCGCTTTCTGCCTTTTTTGGGTGGCGCATTCGCACGCGCAGAATCCGGTGCTGATCAACGAGATCCAGGCATCGAACCAGCGTACGCTCATCTCCGCTGACGGCGGCTCACCGGATTGGATCGAGATCTACAATCCCACCAGCCGATCGGTGGATCTGATGGGCATGCGGCTGGTGATCGCCGGAGATCAATATGCGATCGAGAATCCCTTGAAAGTGCCGCCGCGTGGTTATCGCTTGCTCTACTGCGATGGCCGATCGGAACTCGGGCCCGATCATCTTCCCTTCCGGCTTTCGCGGGAAAGCGGTTCGTTGTTGCTGATCGCGCCGAACGGAACCAAGATCATCGATGTGTTCACCTGGCCAAAGCTTTATGCCGATGAAAGCATCGGCCGGCAACCCGATGGCGCACGCACCTGGAAGATCTTCAGCGAACCTTCGCCGGGTAAGTCGAACAACGCTTCGATCGGTGCAGCTGAACGCACGGCGGGCATCACCGCCGATCCGTCACCCGGCCACTTCGAAAGTGCGTTCACGCTGACATTGAACGCGAATGGCGATCGGATCATCTTCACCACGGATGGAAGTGAACCGGGATCGGAGAATGGATCGGAATACACCGGGCCGATCCCGATCGAAAAGAACACTGTGATCCGTGCACGTGCGTTCACCAAGGAAGGGATCGGCGGCCAGGAATTCGCGGGCACGTATCACATCAAAACCGATCGGCCTTCAGTCTCGCTCATCATCGATCGGCCCGATCTGTGGGATACGCTCAGCGGGATCGGCTCGAATGGACCAACAGCCAACTACTCGCGGATCGGGCGTGAATGGGAAAGACCTGCATGGTTCCAGAAGGACACAACAACGATCCCTGTGGGATTGCGCATAAGCGGGAGCGGATCGCGCGGCCTGCCGAAAAGATCCTTCAAGCTGTATGCGCGGAACAGGTACGATAGTCCTACAACGCCGTTCCGTTTTCGCGATGGATCGAAATACGATGAAGCGATCCTGCGCGCCGACGCAAGCCCGCATGCGTTCCTGCGCAACACACTGATCGAAGCGATCGCGGCCGATCCGCGGATCGAACTGGCAGTGCAACCTTCGGAACCGATCGACCTTTACCTGAACGCGGAATACCATGGCCTTTACCGCTGGATGCCGCCGAAGGATGCGCAATGGTTGCGGGAATTGACCGGAGCTGAAGAAGTGGATGTGTTGGAAGGTCCCGCGCAGGAGATCGTGGAAGGCAGTGACGAACATTACAAGTGGGGTTTGAGCAAATTGCTCGTCGGTGCACCGATCGATACGCTGGAGAACTACTTCGACCTGGAAAGCCTGATCGATCTCGCGTGTTTCGATCTGTTCACCGGCCGTGCCGATCACGACCTGAACGTGCGCACCTACAGAACGAGAACGGAAGATGGCCGCTGGAAATGGGTGCTTTTCGACATGGACCTTTGGGCACCGGTGACCGACCACAGCCTGGAGCGAATGGCGACATCGCCGGGGATCGAAACACCGTACTTCCCGCAATTGCTCGCCGATCCCGATCTGCAAAAGATGTTGCTCGGGCGCATGGGTGCAATGAACGCAACAGTGCTTTCACCGGAGAACACCACAACGATCGCGGACAGCATTTACCAACGGCACAGACCGGATCTTGAACGCGACCATGAATTGTGGAAGGATCGGATGAACTATCCCTCGCCTGGAACTTCGTATTCAGAATTGAAGGATTTCCTGCAAGCGCGTGGCGCGATCGTTCTGAAGCAACTCGCGGATCGGAGCGGAAAAAAGCTTGAACTCGTCAGCATCGAAGTGCCCGAAGCGTCGGCAGGAAAGATGTTCATTAATGGACTGCCCTTGCGGCCAGGCCGCCAGAAGTTCCAACTGTTCAGTGGGATCGAATACACGATCGAGCTGGAATTGGAAGAAGGTCACCGGTTGATCGCGTGGAGCGGATCGAAGGAAAAAGGGAACTCGATCTCGTTCGATCCGGCGAGAACGCGAACGATAAAGCCGAGGATCGGAAAGTAGACTAGGCGGGAACGGCCTGCAACAGCGATTCGAAGAGCAACTTCCCATCCGTATTGCCGAGGCGCGGATCGGCGGCACGCTCGGGGTGCGGCATCATGCCGAACACGTTGCGGCCCTTGTTGCAGATGCCGGCGATGTTCTCCTTGCTGCCGTTCTCGTTGGCCTCATCGGTGACCATGCCGGTGGCATTGCAGTAACGGAAAAGCACCTGATCGTTCGCCTTCAGTTCGGCGAGCACATCGGCGCTGGCGTGGTAGCGGCCTTCACCATGCGCGATCGGGATGCGCAAAGGACGATCGGGAAGCGATCGGGTAAGGATCGTGCGCTTGCTGATCGGCTTGATCCAGGTGTTCTTCGAAATGAACTTCTGCTCCTTGTTGTGAAGCAAAGCGCCGGGAAGAAGTCCGGCCTCGCAAAGCACTTGGAAACCGTTGCAGACACCGAAGACAAGTCCGCCTTTCTTCGCGTGTTGCGCAACCTCCTGCATGATCGGGGAGAAGCGCGCGATCGCGCCGGAGCGCAGGTAATCGCCGAAGGAGAATCCGCCGGGAAGCACCACCATGTCCACCCCTTTCAGATCATGGTCCTTGTGCCAGAGGCGTTCCACTTGCTGGCCCATGATGGTGCCCAGCACATGGATCATATCCTCATCACAATTGGAACCGGGGAAGATCACTACTCCGAACTTCATGGTGTTGATGCGGCTTTTGTGCGCGCCGCGAAGTTACGGCGGGGAGCGCGGACGGGATGTGCGAAAGGGATAGTAGCGGAAAGCCCGGAGGGGAGCCCTCACCCCAACCCTCTCCCAAGGAGAGGGAGCGAAGCGGCAGAAGATCTTTTAGCGACCGGGACTTGAAGCGGATAGCCCGGTGACGCGCGCGGGCCTCACCCCCTTTCCCCCTCTCCGGAAGAGAAGGGAGATCCGGGCGCGGCATTCGCCCAAACGATCGGAAAAAAGATCTCCTATTTCTTCGGATCGGTGCCGATCACGCGGTAGGTCACTTCCGATCGGATCTCGCTTGTGGTATGCGTCACCAACACATGATGGACCTCGCCGAACTCATCGCGCTCGAGCACGTTGCCGGCGATGGTGAGCGCGCGGTACACCGGAATGATCGGGGTGGAGGAAGTGTTCAACTGGCTTTGCGGAGTTGGAACGGTTTCACGGTGGAGAGCTCGCCATCGAGCACCATGAGGTAGTACTCCTCACCATCGAGATCGGTGATGCGTACGCGCGTTACGGGACCGTTCACATCGCCTGTCTTCACGATGCGGCCGCTGCCGTCGCAGATGTCGAACAAGGCATCTTCGGTACCCGGCTCATAATCGAACATCAACAGCCGCTCGATCTGATCGATGCGCAGCCTTATCTCGTTCTGTGGGGTGGCCATGTTGCGGAGCATTTGCCTTGGATACGGAAGGAAGCCGCGCAGGGTTGCGATGGAAAATAGAAGGCCCGGCCCTTGAACAGGACCGGGCCTTCACCCACCAAACCAGAAAACCCGACGAAAAGATCAGTTACCCTGATCGTTGAAGATCCACAGAGGCGCCTCTGTGCTTAGTGTGTTGGTAAAAGTGTTCATGACAACAAGGGGTTTCGGAACATTTGCACCACCAAACTACCCCGATCCATACCATTGAAAAAGTGACGAACGAGCAACGGTGAGACCTGGTCGGTAAGCGGGCGGTGCGATCGCTCCGCCAAGCCTGGCGGGCATTTCCCACGGATCGGAAGCTTTTTCCGTTCTTCGTTCCGGAACCGCCTTTCACCGATCGGCCGATCCACCAAAAGCGCGTTTACTTACCTTTTCGGCAAACCTTGTAACATGGCACTTCGGGCATTGATCGTGGATGATGAGGCCGATGCACGGGACAACCTGCGGCTGATGCTGGAGGAACATTGCCCCGAGGTGCAGGTGATCGGCCAGGCCGGCAGCGCGCAGGAGGCGCGCGAGAAGATCAATGAACAGCAACCGAACGCACTTTTCCTGGACATAAAGATGCCGGGTGAAGATGGCTTCGCGCTGCTGAATTCGATCTCTGAACTGGATCTGCCCGTGGTGTTCACCACTGCTTATGATGAGTTCGCGCTGAAGGCCTTCAAGCAGAACGCGCTGGACTACCTGGAAAAGCCGATCGATATCGATGAGCTGCAACGGGCGGTGAAGAAACTGCAGCGGTCCACCACGGAGATCACCCCGCAACAACCTTCGGCGATCGCGGCATTGTTGAAGGATCCGGCCTCACCGTTGAGCTCACGCGTTGCGATCCCCGGCCGCGATGGACTGGTGCTTTTGAAGCACGAGGACATCATGTACCTGGAAGCGAACGACAGCTACACCACGATCCACCTGAAGGATGGGAAACGATCGGTAAGCAGCAAGCACATCCGCGTATTCGAGAACAACCTCGATCCGAAAAGCTTCTTCCGCGTGCACAAATCCTTCATCATAAACCTGGCGCACCTGAAGGGTTTCAATCGATCGGAAGGCAATATGGCGGTGCTGGACAACGGCACGCTGATCCCTGTTTCGCGCCGGAGACTGCCTGATTTCCTCGCGCTGATCAATACGTTCTGATGCATCCACGCGCGGCATTCCTTCGCGCCCTTCTCTTCACTGTTGTCGCATGGATCTGCGTTGCGCGATCCGTGGCGCAGCAACACGTCTTCATCCATTACACTACAAAGGACGGGCTCGCGCAAAGCCAGGTGCGCGCGATGGCGCAGGATGAACTCGGCTATCTGTGGTTCGGAACACTGGGCGGCGCGAGCCGTTTCGACGGATCGGAATTCATCAATCACGCGCTACAGGAAGGTCTGCCCGATGCGCAGATCAGCGCGATGGTGCAGGATCGGAATGGCGTGCTATGGATGGCGGCAGGATCGACGCTCGTGCGGCGTGAAGGCCGGGCGTGGATCAAGGAGCCGTTGCCCGACGAGAGTAATGGCGCACGCATCATGAGCCTGACCGCCGGTGAAGATGGCCAGATCTACGCCGGAACCGATGGTGGCGGTCTGTTCGTTCGTGATGAACGCGGGATCGGGCTGCTGAAGGATTTCCCGATCGATACTGCGGCGAACGTGCGTATGCTGCACATGCTGCGCGATGGCAGACTGTTGATCGGGTTGCGGAACGGATTGTTGCTCTGGGACAAGCAAAAATTTTCGATCGTTCCGCTGGACAAGGCCGATCCGCTTCCGATCAGTGCGATCGCCGAAGGGAAGGACGGAAGCTGGTGGATTGGCACTTTCCTCGACGGCCTTTTCCACGTGGATCCAAAGGGAAAAGTGACCGCTTACGATGAAGAGAATGGATTGATCCGGAACAACGTGCGCTGCCTGTTGGTCGATGATCGCGATCGGTTGTGGATCGGCACCAAGTTCGGCCTAAATATGATCGAAAACGGGCGGATCAAAGTGTTCACCGTACATCAGGGTATGCCCAACGACAACATCTGGTGCGCGTACCAGGACAGTGAAGGGAACATCTGGTTCGGCACCGATGGCGCGGGTGCGCTGCGTTACACCGGCGATCGGTTCGTGACCTTCACGGTGCGTGATGGATTGTGCAGCGACCTGGTGATGACGGTGATCGCCGACGGGAAAGGCGATCTGTGGTTGGGAACATATGACAATGGTCTGTGCCGCATGGATGGCATGGCGATGATCAACACGCTTGATGGATTGGCGAACAATACGATCTGGTGCGGCATCGCCGATCGGAACGGAACACTGTGGCTTGGCACCAGCGACGGGATCTCACGTTTGCAGAATGGAGTGATCGCACGACTGCCGCGAGAAGCTTCGCTTATAGGTCAACGTGTGCTCGCTTTGCATGAGGATGGCCGCGGTAGGATCTGGTGCGGAGCGCGTGACGGGCTTTACGTTGTGGACGAAGCCGGCCTGCTGGAGCAATTCCCTTCAGGCGGCGATGGGCCAGGCCGATCGATACGTGATATCCTTGCGATGGATGGATCATACTGGCTTGCCACGGATCAAGGGATATCGATCCTGGAAGATGGATCGTTCCGTCATATCACCACGGCCGATGGTCTCAGCGATAATACGGTCTTCAGCCTATTGCGCGATCGGAAGGGCCGGGTGTGGGCGGCCACATCCAACGGCACCACCTGCATCGAAGGCGACAGCCTTGCCACCATCCGCTTCGCGGCCGATTTCGGATCGAACTACATCAATGCACTGCTTTTGGATGACCATGGCCGCATCTGGGCGGGCAGCAACAACGGCCTTTTCATCTTCGATCCGGACAGTTTGCTCGCCGACCGGTCCGCTTTCCACCACATCACCGTGAACGATGGGCTGCGCAGCATGGAATTCAACCTGAACGCGGCTTTCAAGGATGCACAGGGAAGGCTTTTCTTCGGAAGCACCGGCGGACTTCTCTTCCACGATGCTCGCAGGTTCCCTCAGAATCCCGATCCGCCACCGCCCCAGATCCACATCACCGGCATACGAAGCTTTCTTCAACAGACCGACTGGACCGCTCAGAGCGATAGCATGACCATGGCCGGGCTTCCGATCGGACTTGAGCTGGCCTACCGGCGCAATTACCTCACGTTCGATTACACCGGCATCAGCCTTTCCGAACCGGAGATGGTGTTGTACCGCTACCGCTTGATCGGCCTGGACAACGACTGGCTCTCCCCCACCGATGCGCGATTCGCGAGCTATAGTAGTCTGCCGAATGGCGAGTACACGTTCGAAGTGATGGCGAGCACGGATGGCGTCACGTGGAACGGTCCGGCAAGCTTCAGCTTCACCATACTTCCGCCTTTCTGGTTGCGCCCCTGGTTCTTCGTGCTCATGATAGGTGGGATCGGCGGTAGCGCATTCGGCATACAGCGGTACCGATCGAGATTGCGCGAACGCGCCGAAAGAACCCGCCAGTTGATGTTGCGATCGCGCATGCTTCAACTGGAACAACAGGCTTTGAACGCGAACATGAACCGGCATTTCGTGTTCAATGCGCTCAACAGCATACAATACCACATCAACAAGCAGGACCGCGCCACGGCCAGCAAGTACCTCACCAGCTTCGCCAAGTTGATCCGCCGCAACCTGGATGCGAGCCAGACCGATACCACAACACTGCGTGAAGAACTCGAAAGGCTGGAATTGTATCTGTTATTGGAGAACATGCGTTTCAAGGACAAATTCGAATACTCCATCAGGATCGACCCAGCGGTTGATGCCTCGGAGATCAGGTTGCCTGCGATGATGCTTCAGCCATACGTGGAGAACAGCATCTGGCACGGCATACTGCCCATGGACCGGCCCGGACATGTGGAGATCGTGGTGGAACCTGCGAATGAAGGAAGGGTGCTCGTACGGATCGAGGATGACGGGATCGGGGTTGAACAAAGCCTGAGAAATAAAAGCGGATCGGACAGTGATCACATCTCTCGCGGGATCGAGATCACCAAAGGCAGGGCCGATGTGCTGCGCCGCCTGGACCTTACGGACATCCGGATCAATGGACCGGATCAATGGCAGGATGCCAGCGGCCGCATAATGGGCACCAAAGTGGCCATTGAACTCCCAGGACCTGCCATTCCTCAAAAAACCGGCTGAAGCTGTTGCATTCGATCCACTTCCCGTATATCTTTGGTTCCGTGCTGAAGATGAGATCCCTCCAAGTGATCGGAATTATGCCGGCTCTGCTGGCGTTCGTGCTGTTGTTCTCCTCGTGTACCAAGGAGGAGATGGTGACCCCTGCTGGCGTGCAGCCTGTAGCGATCACCAAGGGTCTGATGACCGAAGGCCATGGCACCACAGGTGATCCTTCCAGCTTGAACGGGCGCGACACCGAAGATCCTTCTTCCGGGGAGGGCGACAGCATCAGCGATGATGGTGACGATATCTCCGGCACCGAACGTAAGAAGAAGCGATGATCCGACCCCCTCGGTTCCCGCTTCAGTAGAGCGCCCGGATACACCGGGCGTTTTTATTTGTCAGCCCGTTCCTCGCCTTCACATCACCGTTCCTTCAAACCGGTGTGATCTGCGGAAGGGATCGCTTTAGTTTCATTCCTGAAAATAAACGCCCTTTCCAGCGTATGTCCAACAAAGCCCATGATCATGTGCATCGTTTGGTAAGATCGATGTCGCGGGCTGAAAAACGCTATTTCAAGCTGTTCACCAGCCGGCACATGCTCGGTGGGCAGAGCAACCATCAATTGCTCTTCGACGCGATCGCCGCGATGCCGGAATACGACGAAGTGGCCTTGCTTCAACGGTTCAAGAATGAGGCGTTCACACACCGATTCGCGATCACCAAACGGCGGTTGTACGAGGCGATCCTCCGCAGCCTGGACGCGTTCCATGCCGAAAGCTCGATCGATGCACGCCTGCACCGCATGTTGCACCAGATGGAACTGCTTCACCAACGCGCATTGTATGAGGATGCCGCCAAGATGTTGCAAAGCGTGAAGAAACTCGCGCGACAGCATGAACGGCATGCGATCATGCAACAGGTTCTGCAATGGGAAAGGAAATTGATCGAACGTGCGAACTATTCGAGCGCGACCAGTGCTGACATCGATCGGATCAAGGAGGAAAGCCTTCGCGCGGCCGAAGACCTGGACCAGCTCGATCAGCTTTGGGATGCCAAGAGCCGGATCCTTCTCGGCCTTTACCGCCAAGGAAAGGCGCGTGATGAGAACGCATCGATCGAGATCCAGCGATCGCTGGACCTTCCGGTGATGCGTGCCCCCGGGACCCTTCGCAGCGCGCGTGCGCGTTTCCTGTTCCATCACCTGCACAGCGCAGCGGCATTCGGCACCGGCGATCTTTCAAAATGCCTGGAACATATGGGCGCAGCCTACGACGTACTTATCGCGGAACGCGGGAGGTTCGTGGAGGAACCGTACCTGGTGCTATCGGTATTGAGCAACCTGATCTACGTGCATGTGCGGCTTGGCCGCTACGATCGTGCGTTCGAACTGCTCGAACATTTCCGTACGCTGCCTTCTGAATGGCAGATGCCGGAAAATGAGGATCTGGACCTGAAGCTCTTCTGCACGAGCACAAGCCTCGAACTCACGATCCACTGCCAGATGGGCGCATTCGACAAGGCCATGGAAATGATCGCACCCGTTGAGCGGGGCCTCGCCGAACACGGGGAAAGACTGGGCGCGGTGCGCAAGGCAGGCTTTTTTTACCAGCTCGCCTATGCGCACTTCGGCGCGGGCAACTACGATAAAGCCCTGCGCTGGACGCACCGTTTGCTGAACGATGTGCGGATAGATGAAAGTGCGGAGATCGTATGTTTCGGCAGGTTGCTGAACCTTCTCGCGCACATTGAAAATGGCCGGGACGACATGCTCCCATATGCCTTGCGCAGTACCGAGCGTTACCTGGAGACGCGCCGCCGGTCACATCGTTTCGAACCCATCTTCCTGGACATGGTGCACGGGATCATGCGATCGCGCAACCGCTCATCGATCGGAAAAGTGTACCGTGAATTCATGGAAAAGCTCGCGCCATTGGAGGCCGATCCGATGGAGCATGTGGTGTTCGATCACCTCGATCCGATCGCGTGGGCCGAAAGCAAGATCACCGGCCGGCCTTTCGCCGAACTGGTGAAGGAACGCGCCATGCGGATCTCAAAGGCCGCCTGATCGGTCACGATCCTTCTTCAGGAAGGCATCCCAACCCTGCGCGATCAATTCATGTTCACCGCCCTGCCGGTCGATCAATCCATACCCCGCGGCTCGATCGGTCATGTGACCGATCACTGTAAAGTGCGGATTCCCTTTGATCTTGTCATGATCGGAAAGCGCGATCGTGAACAGGAGTTCATAATCTTCGCCACCGTTCAATGCGCATGTGCTGGGATCGAGATCGAAATCGCGCGCGGTGCTGAAGGTACCCGGATCGATCGGGATCTTTTCATCATAGATCCTTACACCAACACCGGAACTCGTCGCAAGATGCAGTGCTTCACTCGCAAGCCCATCGCTAACATCGATCATGCTCGTGGGCTTCACATCCAACTTCTTCAACAGCTCGATCACATCCATTCTCGGCTCGGGCCTCAACTGCCGTTGCAGAATATAGTCGTGCCCTGAAAGATCCGGTTGTGCGCCGGTCTCCTTGAAGACGGCTTTCTCCCTTTCCAGGATCTGCAGGCCCATGTACGCGCCGCCGAGGTCACCGCTCACTACGAGAAGATCGTTCACTTTCGCACCATCTCGCGTCACAAGATCCTGGCGTTCCACCACACCGATCGCTGTGATGCTGATGATCAGTCCGCTGCGGCTGCTGCACGTGTCGCCGCCCACTATATCGATCCCGAAATTGCGTGCCGCGAGCAGGATCCCTTCATACAATTCATCGATCGCTTCCACCGGAAAACGATTGCTGAGAGCCAATGAAACAGTGGCCTGACGCGGCTGTGCGTTCATCGCGTAGATATCGCTCGCGTTCACTGCGATCGCTTTGTAGCCAAGGTGTTTCAGCGGAACGTAACCAAGATCGAAATGCACTCCTTCAACGAGCATATCGGTCGTCACCACCTGCAAAAGATCCTTTCCGTTCTCTGCAGATGGATCGATCACGGCGGCATCATCACCGATCCCCTTCTTCGACGAGACATGTGACAATCCAATGCGTGATGCGATCCGATCGATGAGGCCGAACTCGCCCAAGGCGGAAAGTTCGGTGCGTGCTTGCGTGGACATGGAACAAAGATCAGCAGATCCCGCCGGATCGATCACCGGCCTTCCTCGCGGCGCTGCTTGTACATGCGGTACAATTCCTTCTGGTGGTTCTCCAGAAGGATCTTCCGGCCTTGGATGAACGCATGCCGGATATCATTCGTACGCATGTCGAGCGCATCGCCGGACGATACGATCAGGGTAGCTTGCTTGCCCACTTCCAGACTTCCGCATCGATCGCTTATGCCAAGGATCGAGGCGGCATCCAGTGTTATCGCGCGCAGGGCATCTTCTGCTGAAAGCCCATAGGCCGCAGCGGTCCCTGCAACGAAAGGCAGGTTGCGAAGTCCCGAGGCTTCGTGCTCACCCATATAGCCCAATGCGAAGCGCACACCACGCGCCTTCAACAAAGCTGGCATTTTGTAGGGCAGATCCACATCATCCTCGGGCCGCAGCGGCAGGGAATGAAGCCTGCGCAATACCACATCGACCTTGTGGTCGCGCAACAGATCGGCGACACGCCAGGCATCATAACCTCCCACGATCGCGGTGCGCGCCACGCCCTGGGCTTTTGCGAAATGCACGATCTCGGTGATCTCGCGTGCCGCGTTCGCGTTCACGTACAAACGTTTCGATCCATTGAAAAGCCCGCGCATGGCCTCCAGGCGCAGATCGCTCTTTTCGGGATCCTTCACTTGCGCATAGGCCTTCGCCTGATCGAAGAACGCCTTGATCTCCCCGATCTTCTTCTCCCGTTCATCCTTCTTCTGCTGGTCGGTCTCACCGCGATCGGCCCACCAGCCCCGGCGTTCGTAGGCCGCCGGCCAGGTCATATGGATGCCATCATCCGCCAGGATCACGGCATCTTCACGGTCCCAGGCATCGAGTTGCATAACCGAACTGGTCCCGCTGATCACAAGGCCTTTCGGCGCGGCCTGTACCATGAGAACACCGTTCGATCGTACGGTCGGGATCACTTTGGAATCCGTTCGGAAAGCTGCGATCGCCCGGAGCTCGGGTTCCATTTCTCCCACATCCCGATGATCGCGCATGGATCGTGTGGATTCGATCTCGACCAACCCGAGCTCGGAACTCATTCCGATGAATCCGGGATAGACGTGCTGGCCTTTTGCGTTGATCGTGGTATCATAGGTTGATCGTACGCCATAGGCATAGCCCACGTAATCGATCCTTCCATCACGAAAACCCACGGCGCCTTCATCGATCACCTTGCCATCTCCCACGTGGACCGTACCGCCGGAGATAAGGATGGATCGCTGCTGCGCACGCGCAGGTGGCGGTTGTTGCGCAAGCACGGCGAAAGCTGCGGACATGAACAACAGCAGCATCTGCGTGCGGAGGGAACAATGGCCGCACCTCATGGCTCCAACTGATGTTGTTGACCTTCGCCGATATCATCGCAATGCCACAATTGATCGACATCCCGTTCCGGCTTCCGCAGCGATGCTCCATCTGCGTTCGCGGCGAGCATCGCGCGGATCAACCGATCGCGTTCCTGCGTGATCACGGTACGCATCTCTTCATCACGCTTCACATCGAAATAGCAGATGCCATCAACGTACGTGCGTTGCACTTTCGCTTTGATGCTTAACGGATCGGCAGACCACAACACCAAGTCGGCATCCTTGCCCATCTCGATCGAACCGATCCGGTGATCGAGCTTCAGCATGCGTGCCGGGTTCAGCGTGACCATCTTCCATGCCTCCTGATCCGGGACACCGCCGTACTTCACCGTTTTGGCAGCTTCCTGGTTCAGCCTCCTGCACATCTCCGCATCGTCGCTATTGATCCCTGTATGCACGCCGTTCATCACCAGCAATGCCGCATTGTACGGGATCGCCTCGGCCACTTCCATCTTGTAAGCCCACCAATCGCTGAACGTGCTCGCGTAAGCGCCATGTTCGCGCATTCGTCCGGCCATCTTGTACCCTTCGAGTATGTGGGTGAAGGTGTTCACCTTGAAGCCCATGCTGTCGGCCACGTTCATGAACATTTCGATCTCGCTCTGCACATAGCTGTGGCAGGTGATGTTGCGTTCCCCGCGCAGCACTTCGGAAAGTGCTTCAAGCCGCAGATCCCTGCGTGGCGAAGGGGTCTGATCCCTTTCGCGGGGCCGTAACGCGTTCCAAGCCTTCCACGCGGCATCGTGATCGCGCACGCGATGGAACACATCGTAATAGAGCTGTTCAACACCCATGCGCGAATGCGGGAATCGTGTGCTTCCGCTGGAATTGCTTTGCGTGACGTTCTCGCCCAGCGCGAACTTGATATGCTTCGGCGCATCAGCGATCAGCATACTGTCCGCGGGCATGCCCCAACGCAGTTTGATCAACGCGCTCTGGCCGCCCACCGGATTCGCCGATCCATGCAGCAATTGCACCGTGGTGACGCCACCGGCCAATGCCCGATAGATGTTCACATCGTCCGGATCGATCACATCGCCTATGCGCACTTCGGAAGTGATCATGTGGCCTGACTCGTTCACGCCCCGCGAGATCGCGATGTGCGAATGTTCATCAACGATACCCGTTGTGAGGTACATGCCGGTGGCATCCACTTCCGTTACCTGCGGCTTGTTCCTGCCGGGTAAAATCGCCTGCGGATCCAGACGTTCACCGATCGAATGGATCTTTCCCTGGTGGATCAGAACATCGGTGTTGCGCATGATCCCTTTCGGGCCGTTCGACCACACGGTGGCATTGCGGAAGATCGTGGTCGCCTGTTGTGGTGGATCGATCCAGCCGAAACCGGTGAGCGGGTGATGCAACGCGCCCCTGACCGGATAGAGCTTCTCCTGTCCGGTCACCGCATCGTTCGACCCGTTCCTTGTTCTTTCCGCCTTGCGGATCGCGCTCCAGGCGAACCAGGAACCGCCTTGTCCCTGGCCCTGCCCTTCCCACAATCCGCCATCGCGATGGATGCTTCCGGAAAGTCTCGTGATCGCCGACGGATCTTCTCTCGCCGGAAAGCTCAGGCTCACGATCGTGCCTGAGCGCGAAAGGCTCGCCTTCACTTTCAAACTATCCGGTTCGCCGGGTCTGCGCACGAAGGCCTCCGCCTCCTTTCCCTTCTCCACCACGTCCAACTGCATGCTTGTTCCGCCGAGATTCAGATCGTACGTTCCCGTCATCTTTATGCGATCGGCATCTGTGTAGACGAACCGCTTGCCCTTCACCCAATTCTCCATGATCTTGTTCTCCTCGGCGAGCAGGTGGTCGGTAGTGATCAGGAGGTTCGCGAGCATTCCCGGCTGCAACCGGCCGACCCGATCATCAAGCCCGAAGAACCGTGCGGGATCTGTGGTGAAAGCGGCGATGGCACGCCCCGGATCGAGCCCACAAAGCACGATCCGCCGCATATCGCGCCAGAATTCCTTCATGTCCTTGTGCCCGTTCGTGGTGAAGGCGAAGGGCACCTGCGCACTGTCCAGCATGGCCGCATTGAATGGCGCGAATTCCCAATGCTTCAACCGGGCGAATGAGACCTCCTGTGCATCGAACGGGTCCTGCACATCGTAGGATACGGGGAGAGCGACAGGGACCAGCATCGGTACGGACATGGCCTTGATCTGGTCCAAGCGGGCATATTCATCACCTGCACCTTTCACGATCGCGGGAAGCTTGAACTCCTCAAGTATCCGGGCCCAACGCAATGCCTCGTTTCGATCGGAAGCTTCCACCACGATCCTTCCCTTCAACTGCATCGCGATATCCTGCAGCACCGCATCGGTCTGCTCTGGCCGCACCAGGCCGCTTGCCCATTGTGCGTCGAGAAATGTCTGGCGCAGGAGCGCGATCGCACCCATCTGCGAATTGGGATAATTGTCCGGCGAGGTCCCTTTCCTGAAACTGAAATGTGCGGCAAGGTCCGGCTGGACCACCGATCTCCGGGGATCCTCATCATCGAGAAGAAGCGCAGCCGAAGTGCCGCGTGCGATCCCATCCATGCGATGTGTGTAGACCATACCGAAACCGGCCTTCCGCAATTCATCGGCCCGCTCTTCATCCTTGCGCAACAACACATGTGCACGTGCATCCGCGCGCAATGCACCATTCCAGTGCCGCGCGGCTTCCACCTCTGCTTTCCGATCATCCGCGGATCCTGCTGGGAGGCCGAGATCGCTGTAAGGTTCGATCAGCGATGGCCATATATGGGCGCCGCGAAGATCGCGGACCATGGCGCCGGCAGGAACCTTCACATCCTCCCCAACTTCGATCACGATGCCATCCTTGACCACCAGCGATCCCTTTGCGATCGTGGTGTATGGATCGGTGTGGACCACCGCATTGGTGAACACGACCAGCCGGGGAGCCACTTCCTCCACATGGGTGGGGGGCGGAGTGCTTTGCGCAGCGAGAACGAAAGGCAGACCGGGGCAAAGAAGAAGGAACAGCTGTCGCATCCGCGGCGAAAATAGAAGCGGTACCGGAGCGGTATCCTTGCGAAATGCGAAGGATAAGGACAGCTCGATGTTGATCCCTGCCGATCCACACCAGGTCCGGAACCTTTCCCACAGACCTATTTTTGTCCGCCGGTCCACCGATCGGATCTCACCATGGATGGAACATTCTTCCTCATGCTGCACAGCGTATTGCGCTATGTACTGCTCTTTTTGCTGTTCGCGTCGGTATTCGTGAGCTTGCGCGGGTTGATCACCAAGGCCCCGATCCTGGTCGGCCACCGTGCGCTTACGGTGTGGACCGTGGTGACCGCCCACACCCAACTGCTCATCGGGCTGATACTTTACATCATCCGCGGGTGGTATGCGGCCGATCATTCCACTGCGGTAGGACGGTTCTGGAAAATGGAACACATCGGCATGATGGTGATCGCGGTCATCCTGATCACTGTGGGCCGGGTTCTCTCGAAAAAAGCACATGATGAATACAGGAAACAGCTGCACATCGTGATCTTCTTCCTGATCGCACTGCTGCTGATCCTGGCAGCGATCCCCTGGCCCTTCATGGAGATCGGTTACGGACGCGGATGGATATGATGCACCGGATCGTTCATTCACTTTTCAGCTCGGCAGTGCTGTTGATCGCTTGCGACAGTGGCAGTGATCATGTTGCACAACGACCGGCAGGATCTTCCACCGACGGCGCAGCGATCTACAAGTCCCAATGCACACTTTGCCATGGCGAGGACGGCAGGCTCGGGATCGGCGGGGCCAGGGATCTTACGGCATCGACCCTGACGAAGGAAGAGATGATCGCTGTGATCACACACGGGCGCGGCACGATGATGCCTTTCAACATGCTGCTTTCAAAGGATGAGATCGAGACGGTTGCCGATCATGTCCTTAACTTGGGGAAGAGCGAATGATCGAACAGGAACGAGTTAAAGCGGAAACTGCGGTATTGATCGGCCTGATCACCGATCGGCAGGATTCCGAACAGGTGAAGGAATACCTCGATGAACTCGAATTCCTCGCGACCACTGCGGACATCGTAACACTGAAGCGCTTCACACAAAAGTTGCACAAACCCGATGGCCGCACGTACGTGGGCAGCGGAAAACTCGCCGAAGTGAAGCAATGGATCGAAGAGAACAATGCGGATTCCGTGATCTTCGACGATGAACTGAGCCCGGCGCAACAACGGAACCTTGAGAAGGAACTGGGCAAACCGGTGCTCGATCGGCCGCGGTTGATCCTGGACATCTTCGCGCGCCGTGCACGCACCGCGCATGCGAAAACGCAGGTGGAACTGGCGCAATACGAATACATGCTGCCACGGCTCACCAAACTGTGGACACACCTGGAGAGACAGCGCGGCGGAACGGGAACACGCGGTGGGGCCGGTGAAAAGGAGATCGAGACGGACAGACGTCTGGTGCGCGATCGTATCGCGTTGCTGAAGGACCAGCTCCGATCCATCGATCGGCAGATGGCGACGCAGCGCGGCAATCGCGGAAAGCTCATTCGCGTGGCGCTCGTGGGATACACCAACGTGGGCAAGAGCACGCTGATGAACATCCTCAGCAAAAGCGAAGTGTTCGCCGAGAACAAATTGTTCGCAACGCTGGATACCACGGTTCGCAAGATCGTACTCGGCAATCTTCCCTTCCTTGTCACGGATACTGTGGGTTTCATCCGGAAACTACCCACGCAACTGATCGAGAGTTTCAAGAGCACTCTTGATGAAACGCGCGAATCCGATCTGCTCCTTCACGTGGTGGACATCAGCCATCACAACTTCGAAGAGCAATACAACACCGTGAAGAGCACGTTGAACGAGATCGGCGCGGGGGATAAACCGGTGATCGTGGTGTTCAACAAGATCGATGCGTACAAGCCTGCTCCGCATGATCCCGATGACCTTGCACCGAAGCGCGTGGATCAGTATACGCTGGAGGAATTGAAGGAACAATGGATGGCGCGCATGGGCGAGCAATGCATCTTCATCAGCGCTGCGCAGAAGCAGAACATCGATGGCCTACGGATACTTCTCTACGAACGTGTGAAGGAGCTTCACATCGCGCGTTATCCGTATGAAACGGATCTGCTCTTCAAGGATAGTTACGAAGAAGAAGACCAGTGAAACGGATCCGGATCCATGGAACGGATCACCTGACAGATCGTGGCCACCAGTAAACGTGCGAAGAAAAAGAAGGCGACGAAGAAGAACGGCGCGGATCTCCTGCTGAAATTCCTGCTGATCGGTGCAGCCATCGTCTTCATCGCGTTTCTCAGCCTGTTGCAGGCGGTGCGCAGCGGTGTTTTCGGTGAGTTGCCGAGCGAGGATGAACTTCGATCGATCCAGCACGAACAGGCCACGCTCGTGTTGGGTATGGACGATACGCCGATCGGTAAATTGTTCGCGCAGGACAGGACGAACGTGCGCTACGAGGATCTGCCGCAGCACTTGATAAATGCCCTGGTGAGCACGGAGGATGAGCGGTTCTTCGATCATGAAGGTGTGGATGGACGCAGCTATCTGCGTGTGTTCGTGCGCACCTTGATCGGAGGCGATCGCAGCGGCGGCGGCGGCAGTACGATCTCCCAGCAGATCATGAAGAATCTGTATGGGCGGAAAAGGCACGGGCCGCTCACCATGCCGGTGAACAAGATCAAGGAAGCGCTGATGGCCCAACGCCTGGAGCGCGTGATGACCAAGGAGGATGTGCTGCTCCTCTATTTCAACTCGGTGCCTTTCGGCGAGAATGTGTACGGGATCGAAGCTGCCGCACAACGGTATTTCAGCAAACAGACGACTGATCTGAAGATCGAAGAAGGTGCGGTACTGATCGGAATGCTCAAAGCGAACAGCACCTACAATCCACGCTTGCGGCCGGAGAATGCCCTGAAACGCAGAAATGTCGTACTCGCCTTGATGCGAGAGAACGGCCATCTTTCAGCGGCGGCAGCGGACAGCCTTCAGAAACTTCCAGTGGAACTTGATTACAGCGGTGGTGATGTGTTCGATCCATACGGCTATTTCGTACACCAGGTGGAAAAGGATGCGCGCGCGATCCTGAAGGACATCCCGAAGGAGAACGGAACCGCTTACGACATTGAGAAGGATGGTCTGCGGATAAGGACCACGCTCGATCCGATCCTACAACTTGCTTCGCTGGAAGCGATCCGAAAACATCTTGCAACGATGCAGCCGAAGCTCGATGCGGAATTGCGTGCGCGCAAGGTGCGATCGGCCTGGGAGAAGGGGGCGGGAAAGGATGATCCGAAGTGGAATGACAAGTCGAAGCAACCGCGTGAGATCTACGATCACAAAGGAAAGCGCGTGGATACGCTGAGCTATCGCGACAGCCTCTGGCATTACCACAAACTGTTGAATGGCGCTGTGTTCGTGATGGATCCTGCGAGCGGCGCCGTGCGCACATGGGTCGGCGGTAACGATC
>JAEYYE010000229.1 GCA_023430945.1 Bacteroidota bacterium | reverse complement strand
GAACGAACTTCCATCAGCATCGCGAGCGAATAAAAATGTACCCAGCAGAATTAGTGGCCCCGATGAAGTCGGATCTTACTTCCGCCGGTTTCGATGACCTGAAGACGCCCGATCAAGTGGACAGGGCGCTCTCCCAGAAGGGAACAGTGCTTTGTGTGGTGAACAGTGTTTGCGGTTGTGCGGCCGGTGCCGCGAGGCCGGGAGTGAAATTGTCCCTGCGTGGTGAGAAGCGCCCTGAAAAGCTCGTGACGGTTTTCGCCGGCGTGGATACTGATGCCACGGCACAGGCGAGAAAACACTTCCTGCCTTACCCACCGAGCAGCCCCAGCATGGCGCTTTTCAAGGATGGAAAGCTTGTACACTTTCTTGAACGACACCACATCGAGGGAAGATCCGCAGAGATGATCGCGGAGAACCTGATGATGGCATACGACGAGTTCTGTTGAATACAATGGATCTTCCGGGATCGGCGCCGCATGGCGCCGATCGTGTTTCTGGCCTATTCGTTCACAGGTGAAGCGTCTTCACCGGCCCCGGTATGTTGTACCTCCTGATCATTCGCTGGATCGTTGGCCGGAATGGTGAGGTCCTCCGTGGCCGGTCCATCATCGTTCAATTGAACGCCTGCAGCCGGCCGTTCTTCTGCTCCAGTTCGCATGGTGTTCGTGATCTGGTCGCGCGGTGCTACTTCCGAGGCGGGTGAAGCCGCAGGTGCTTCGGTCGAACTATTGTCCGATCGGCCGATCGCGAAGAAGATACCTGCCAGCACGAGCAATATCACCACAAAGACCCACCATGCATTCCCCTGGCGCGGGGTGGGACCTTTGACGGGATTATTCGTATTCGTTCCAATATCCGTAGCCATCAATAATAGGATTGATGAGGTTCATGTTCCAAGGGCCATGCCGCAAGTTCCCACCAACTACGTGCACGAATGTGCCCGATCGATCCCGCCGATCTTGAAGGCTTGTGATCAGATGACCCCTTATCTCTAAAGGGGCGATCAGGATCGAAGCGTGTAAGTGTTGCGATCGGCACCGCATTGGCAACCCATCCGGTATGGAAACCTCGAATATCCGAATGCAAGGACCAGGACCGGGAGGACCTGGTCAGCCTGGTGATCCTGTTCCTGCACCCGTGCAGGAGCCGAATAAACCGCAACCACAACGCGATCCGGTCCCTGGCGGACCAACACATACACCGGAGGAACGGCCGAGCACACCAGGCCAGCCACCAGGGCCTACGCGTGAACATCCGTCAGACCCGGATCCGCAGACCCCGCAAGGACCGATCGGTTTCTGACCGGATCAGTTACCAGGGGAACTGCTCAACTATGTTGTATGGAAAGAAATAAGGGATCTTTGCCGATCCCTTATTTCCTACTGGAGGAATTCGCCCGTCCGCTGCCGCTTTTTTTTCCGCCCCCATCCTGCTTGTTCACAGTGGCCCAGGCTCTGCGCTCTGCTTCCTTGGTTGATACTCCCTTCTTCTTGTATCCTTCCTCGATATGTTCGGCTTTCCGTTGTTGCTTGCCGGTATAGCTGCTTTTGTCTCCTTGTGGCATCGTATCATTTCATTGGTTCAACATCGTCCTTGTCCAGCCGGCTGAGATCATCATTCCGGCCTTTGTCCAGTGAGGACAGATCTGTGTTTTCCCGCGGCGGCCGCTGGTTCTCGCCACGGTCGTCGTAGCCAGCCTGTGTGCCGGGGAATTGGGAATGTTCACCGCCGCTCACGATATCACCGCTCTTGCGTTCACGATCTGGATCGTTGGTATTCCTTCTTGCTTCGGTCTGTCCAAGCGTATCATCAGCGGCACGTTCGCCACTGTGCCTTGCCTGCTCGGGTGAGCGGCTGGCCTGGTCCTGCTCTTCGCTTAGCAATTGCTTGCGATTGCGTGCGATCTTCTGATCGTGGTCCGCATTGGTTGGGCGCTTCTCGCCATGTTCACCGCCGCCGCTCATGGTGCTGCGCACTCCGGTTGTTCCGAGTCCGCCGGTGCGTTGTTTCGGATCGCCTGAACCCATGTCCTGTTGGTCGTTCGTAGCCATTTAGCTGGATTATTCGTTCGTGGTCAAAAGATCATTTGAAGTATGTTGTGCATGCACATCCAATCTGCTCACCATCTTATTCACCGCACTTGATGCATACGTACCGAAAGCATTTACGATCAAACCCTTCAAGCCAAGCTCTTCGGAAGAGATCGCGTACACGATCGACATGTCCGCCGGATCACTTGTTCCTTCAAAACGGTAGAACTCATCGATCGTGAAAAGACCCGGATCGAGCGGTGTTTCCCGTACTCTGCTTACCAGGCCTTTTTCATTCACTTCAAGATCGGTGTCGTAGCCTCTCTTTTGAAGATCATTGATGCAAGCGGATAACGTGTCATAGGAATGCTGCGCGGTATTCATGGGCATGGGCAGGACAAGAATTGGACCTGCACCCATCAGCATGGAACATGCACCCGATCGCCTTCTTACGTGTGAAGGATGGCATGTGGTTGATGAACCTCAGCATCTCCGATCGCTGTGGGATGATCTCTACATCACTTTTTGAGACTTGTGACCCGTTCGATCCTTCAATGGTCAAGGGCGCGTGATCTGCGGGCAGCAGCCCTGACCATGATCGTGATAAGACGGTAGTGTGCCGTTGCACCGGTCATGGTGACAAATACTTTCAACACATGTCGAACAGGAATAATGATCGTAACGAGCAGAACAATGAGAATAGGGGCCAGGGGCGTGAAGAGAACATGAGGGCCGAAAGGAATGAAGGCACCCAGGCACGCGGTGCTGGTGGGAATGATGAGGAGCTTGGCCGCAATACGGGCAGCGGAACAGAAGGTCGCATGCGCGATCAGGAAACCACCGGTGGCCGTGGATCGGGCAGCGGCATGGGCCAGGAGAGCAGCCGTGGCGGTTCCATGAGCGGTTCGCAGGGCGGTGATCGTAGTGGTTCACAGAGCGGTACCACGGGATCCGAGCGCAACAGCGGCTCACAAGGAGGCAGCAATAGCGGCCGGTAATATCTTTTAGAACTGGGGCGTCCGGAGCATTAGCTGGCTTGAATGCACAGCGCTCCGGACGTTGCAGTTCGTTCTCCTATCGAACTTCAACCACACACAAATGGCCACTTCAAATAATAAGAAAAGCAATTCGGGCAGCAGCCGTGGATCGGGCAAGAGCAGCGGTTCACGAAGCAGCTCATCATCGGGCCGCTCGGGCAATTCCAGCAGAACGGGCAGCCGCAGTACGAATAACAGCCGTGTTTCTTCCAGCAGCCGCAGTACAAGTTCTTCACGCAGTGGTTCGGGCAGTTCCACGCGCAGTTCGAACGGCCGCTCCGGTTCTGGCCGCTCCATATCCAGCCGTTCATCCGACCAGGCCGGAATGGCGAACGAAGGATTGATGAAGCTCTTTACCGATCAATTGCAGGATATCTATTACGTGGAGAAGCAATTGGTGCGGAGCCTGAACAGGATGGCGCGAGCTGCACAGAATGAAGATCTGCGTGCAGCTTTTGAGCAACACCGCGAAGAGACCGAGAACCAGATGGAGCGTCTGGAGGAGGTGTTCGCATCGTTGGATCGGAACGCGAAGGGCAAGAAGTGCGAAGCCATGGACGGGATCCTCGAAGAAGCGAAGGAACTCATGGAGGATTTCGAGGATGACGTGGCTTTGGACGCCGCGTTGGTGGCTGCTGCGCAGAAAGTGGAACACTACGAGATCGCCACGTACGGAAGCCTTTGTGCGTGGGCTGAACAACTCGGATTGGAGGAAGCACTTCCATTATTGGAAGAAACACTTCAGGAAGAGAAGAAGACCGATCAGGATCTCACTGAGCTCGCCGTAAGCCTGCTGAACCTCCAGGCCGATCAGGAGGAGGAAGGTGCTGAAATGCCAACGGCCTCGGCTGGTGGAAATGGTTCGTCCGGTTCACGTTCACGTTCCTGATCCGCGGATATGCTGGCCATGAACTATCGCGGTCCGCAGCGTGTGCGGATCAGCAATAAACCGATGCCGGAGATCCTGCATCCGCAGGATGCGATCGTGCGCGTGACGCGTTCGTGCATTTGTGGATCGGACCTTCATCTCTACAATGGCAATGTGCCGGATACACGCGTGGGCATGACCTTCGGCCATGAGTTCATCGGCGTGGTGGAAGAGATCGGCAGCGATGTGCAGAAGTTGAAGGTCGGCGACAATGTGCTCATACCCTTCAACATCTCGTGTGGCAAATGCCATTTCTGCAAACAAGGTCTGTTCGGCAACTGCCACGAATCAAATCCACAGGCCACTGCTGTCGGTGGGATCTTCGGCTACTCTCATACTGCGGGCGGATATGATGGCGGGCAGGCCGAATATGTGCGTGTGCCTTACGCTGATGTGGGCCCCACTGTGATCCCTGCAGGAATGGACCCGGATGATGCGGTCATGTTGACCGACGTTGTTCCAACAGGGTACCAGGCCGCTGAAATGGGCGGGATCCAGCAGGGTGATACAGTGGTCGTGTTCGGTGCCGGGCCGGTAGGTATCATGGCAGCGAGGTGCGCGTGGCTTTTCGGGGCCGGACGTGTGATCGTGCTGGATCACGTGGAATACCGCCTCGAATTCGTCCGGAACTATGCGCCATGTGAAGCGTACAATTTCAAGGAGATGGATGATCCGGTCGTTTTCCTGAAGAAAACGACGGATTGGATGGGTGCCGATGTCTGCATCGATGCCGTAGGTGCGGAAGCAGCCGGCAATGCCTTGCAAACGATCACCGGAAGGAAACTTCTGCTGCAGGCTGGATCGGCCACCGCATTGCACTGGGCGATCAACTCGGTGAAAAAAGGCGGGATCATCTCGATCGTAGGTGTGTATGGCCCAACGGATAACCTTGTGCCGGTGGGCAACATAGTGAATAAAGGATTGACGGTGCGGGCCAACCAGGCTTCGGTGAAACGATTGCTGCCGCGGTTGATCGAGCATGTGCAGAACGGGATCTTCGATCCGAAGGCACTGATCACCCATCGAATACCGCTGGAAGATGTCGCTGATGCTTACAGGATATTCTCGGATAAACTCGACAACTGCATAAAGCCGGTGCTCATACCACCCATGGCGCGTGCGTAACAAGTACCAGATGAGAAATACAGTGGATGATCCCTCTCGGATCAAAGGATGGGGGATCGATGCCGATCCCGAGAACGATCCGACCTATCCGATCAAGCAGCGCACGAATGCGGAGCATGAAGGCTACAGCTGGAAACGGCCGGTGCAGCAGCCGGTGGAACAGGAGGTGTTGCATTCGATCGAACGTCCCAATGTGAGCGCCGTTTTCGGTACCTCCAAACCGCCGCGCGGACTTAGCGGAATGATCCGTCGCATCGCCTTCAAGTCCAGTGAATCAAGCTACGGTCATTGGCTGCCATTGCTGATCGCCGATCGCGTGGATGTTGTTGAAGGTGTGATCGAGGATCTGTCGAAAGGCAGGGTGCCGAACATTTTCGCTGAAAAAGGTTACGGTGCTTCGTGGCAACATGATCGGAAGACCGTGATCACGTCCGTGGCCGCCACGGTGATCATCACTGCGGCGATCGTCGGGTATTTTGCTTCTCGCGGATCAGGGCATCGCGATCGCAGATCAAGACACCCGCGATCGGGAGCAGCGCTCTGAAGTGTCTGTCATGAAGTGAAAAAGGCGGGATCGTTCATCCCGCCTTTTCGCGTTCGCGCCGGGATCCGGGTAACCAGTGCCCGGCTCGTTGCATTTCCTGCACGATGTTCAACGCGGCCTTCACCCCATCGGCTGAAGCCACGGCGACCATGTTCGGATCGGCTGCCGCATCACCGGCTACATACAATCCATCGATCCCGGTGCGCTGCCGTTTGTCCGTGTAGATCGCACCGGACCGGGTCACGCGGCATCCTAGCTCCGTGGCGATCGTACACTGTTGTGATGATGCCGGATCGAAGAAGATCCCGCTGCGCGCGATCGCCTGGCCATCGCTCAGTTCGATGTTCTCCACCTGTCCGCGTACGCCTGTCACACGGACGATCCGCTGGATGAATACCGGGATCTCCGCTTCATCGGCCTTGCTCCTGTCCTCACGAGAAATGCGATCACCGTTCGTGAACACCATCACATCGCTGCTCCAGGTGAGCAGTCCGCGCGCGATCGGTACGGCCTTCTTCGCTGATGCGATCACGGCCAATGGCCGGTCACGCATTTCCCATCCATCACAGAAGGGACAGTGAAAAACGCTCTGACCATAGAATCGATCCAGCCCTTCCACATCCGGTAGCCGATCATGCAGGCCTGTGGCCACCACCACACGATCGGCCTTCTTTCTTCCGCCATCTTCAAGATGAACAATGAATCCAGGGTCGATCGGCTGCAGTTGCACCACTGTTCCGATGAGCATTTCCACACCAACGGCCAGCACTTCCGCATGGGCCAGCTTGCGGAATTCGATCGGCTTCACGTCATGCCGTGTGATAAAGCCATGGATGCCGTCCGTTCGGATATTCCGGGGCGTCGCCTTATCGATCAAAAGTACCTTCAACCGGCTTCGGCCCAGGATGAGGGCCGCGCTCGATCCGGCAGGCCCGCCACCCACCACTATCACATCATAATGTTCGATCATTTTTCCTTCGTTGATATCAAGATACGTGAAAGCCCCGCCGTAAGGGCGGGGCTTCACGCCAAACGGAGGTTGCAGAACAACCTCACCAAACCTAGCGGTCCATATCGGTATTGCTATCGCCACGGCTGGAGTCCTGGTCCTGGCACCACTCCTTGTAGCGATCGAATTGTGCGGTCGTAAGAACGGTTCTCAATTCACGTTCCATCGCTTCCTTGTCAGTATCATCATAACCCAGTTGATCGGAATCCCGGCCCGTGCTCGTGGTACCATGCTTATCCGTACCGGTTCGGCCGGTGGTGGTCGTGGTGGTGCCTTCAGTGGGACTCTTGCCGGTTGTGTTGGTCACGCGATCATTGGTTCCAGTGGTCGCATCCCGATCGGTGCCTGTGGTACCGGTGGTGCCCGGGCTTCGATCCGTTCCGGTGGTGCCCATGGAACGATCGGTATCTTTCGGGGTCGCGCTGTCTTCACTGGTGCCACGCAGGGTATTCTCAGTTCCGCGATTGGTGTTCATGGATGCGTAGCGCTTCTGGATCTCTTCCACACGTGTGATCTGGTCCTGGTTCAGGCCAAGCGTATTCCAGGTATTCTCATCAGCCTGCGCCAGGCAATGTTCATCACCCGTCACCACCGTGGTGGATGTGGAAGTGGTCGTTGTGGTAGTGCTTTTTGTT
>JAEYYE010000202.1 GCA_023430945.1 Bacteroidota bacterium | reverse complement strand
CTCGGCGTGGATGCATACCAAGCGCAGCTGCAATGCGGATACCGTAAGACTTGCGCTCGACGATCTGCTGGACCAGCATGATCCGCTGTACCACCGGCTGGTGGATGAACTCTCGACCCCGCAGTTGAACTACCTGCGTGCGATGCTCAATGGCGTGCAACAGATGTCCGCGAAGAGTACGATCGATACCTACAAATTGGGTTCAACGGCGAATGTGCAGCGGGTGGCGAAGGCGTTGGAGAAAAAGGAGATACTGGACCTTGTGGAAAAGGATCCGATCTGGGTGGACCCGATGTTCAGGACATGGCTGCGAGATCGGTTCTGGGGAAGCAGGCTGGCTCCCTGACGGGATGTTGCGTAAAGGATAGGAGCGGAAAGCGCGCAAACGAGCGCAGCGAATGCGTACTTGCAGCGGATAGCCTGACCCTTGTTGCGCCGCGCAACAAGGGATACGCCCAAAAGAAGGATCACATCATTCTTCCGGAACGTTCCACCGATTCGAGCCGCACGGTGTACAGCACCGGTGTGTAAGGCGCGATCATCCCTTCCACGCCGCGTGCGCCGAACGCATACTCCGATGGAAGGAAGAAATCGCCTTCCTCCCCTTCGCGAAGCAGTTTGATCGCGATCTCGATCCCGTTGATCACCTGCCCTTTGTCGCCGAAACGGAAGCTGAGCGGTGCGCCGTTGCGTTCCGAACTATCGAATACCGATCCATCCTCCACGAGCTTGCCGGTGTACGAGATGGTGATGATATCGCCGGGCCGCACCGCATTCGTATCCGTTGCGATACCCTGTTTCGTAAAGTATAGATCGCTGGTTCCCCATTGTTGCCAGTTGCTTCCGAGCCGGTCGATGAACACGAAGGTGAGCTTCTGTTCGTAGGCCTTTGGATCTTCCCGGCGCATGCGTTCCGCTTCCGCTTCCATCATCGCCGCGGTGCGGATCGAAAGCATGGAGACCTCGGTGCGCAGCGCACCGTGCTTCGAATGGTCCAACGTATCCTCGGCGATAAGCGCATTCCATGGCAGCAAAGTAGGCGCGGTGATCAAGCCCATGCTGTCACCTTCGTGCATGCGGATCAACAGTTCATCGAACGCGCTTCCGCGCAGATCCTCCACCGCGTACCACTGATCGGTGCTGAAGAGCGAACCGGGAGCGGCATCGATCGCCGAGACGCGCAACCGCATGAGCACGCTGTCGCCATCGCGCGCGAGCCGGCCGCCCTCGCCGAGGGTGTACAACCGCAGATGCACTTCCTCGCCGATCTGTTTGTAACCAGGATATGGCGATCGCTCACAGCCTGCGAGCAGAAGCAGAAGAAAGAGGATCGGAAGGCCCTGCCGGATCATCTTCAATTGCCTATCCTTTCACCGCTCACCTTCGCCAGGCCGAGGTGGTAGATCACCGTGCTGCGCATGGGGATCTTCTTTTGATCGCCGATCAGGCCGTGTGCGCGGTACGATGGAATGATGATCACCGCACTGTCGCCGGGCGACATCAGTTGGATCGCTTCATGGAGGCCGCTCTCCACATCATCCATCTCCACTTTGAACGATTCGGGTTCGCCCTTGCGGCTTGCATAGGCCGTATCGCCGCTCATGAGCAACGCCGAATAATTCACGATCGCCCACTGGCCGGGCTTTGCGTTCACGCCCTCACGGTCATGGATGAACTGGATGCGGACACCCGTGCCGGTAGGCCTCATCGTTAGACCATGCCTGCGTTCGTACAGATCGATGTCGTGGTTCTCGAGCTTGATCGCATCACGATTCTCCTGGATCAATTCCTCCTGCGTCTGCGGCACGCGCCGATCCACCGCAGGAGCGCGGCCATCGTTGCCTCCACAACCGAGCACCGTAATGGTGAACGCTATCGCGAAGGCCTTTAACATTGGTGTTGTTGCATGAACGCAGGAAGAAGTGAAACGAATCTATCGATCGCTTCCTTCATCGTTTCCTTTGTTTGTCCGCCGGCCGCATTGATGTGACCGCCGCCCTCGAAATGATCCTTCATCAATTCGTTCACCGGCAGATCACCTTTCGATCGCACGCTGATCTTGATGCCGTCTGCACGTTCCATGAAGAACGCGGAAAGCCTGATCCCGCTTATGCCGAGGCCATGGTTCACGATGCCTTCCGTGTCGCCGGGTTTGTAATTGAACTTCTCAAGATCCTCCTTCGAAAGCCAGAGGATCACCGCTGAAAGATCCTCGCGCACTTCCATGCGCTGGTCCAGCGTGAAGCCGAGAAGCTTCAACCGGTCCACGCTGTTATCGTCCATGATCGAACTGTGCACCCGATCGATATCGACGCCTATATCCATGAGATCGGCGGCAGCGCGCATGGTGTGGGAAGTGGTGCTGCGGAAGCGGAACGATCCCGAATCGGTGACCATTCCGGTATATAGGCAGGTGGCCGCATCAGGGTCGATGAAGTCCTTGTACCCCATCTGCACAAGTACATCGAAGATCATCTGGCAGGTGGAACTCGAGCTCACATCGGAAATGGTGACCTCCGCGAAATCCTCCGGTTCCTGGTGATGATCGATCACCACTTTGTACTTGGCCCTGCGGATCGGTGCCTCGAGATCACGCACCCGATCGGCGCGGTTGAAATCCAGGCAGCACAGCAGATCGGCCCCTGCGATGATCGAGGCCGCCTTCTCCTTGTCGGATTCGAACACCACGATCGCTTCAGCGCCCGGCAGCCATTGCAGGTATTTCGCCGGTGTGTTCGGCATGATCACGGTGACCTCCTTTCCGATCGCACGCAACACATGGGCGAAGCCGAGGCTCGATCCCATGGCATCGCCATCCGGGTTGTGGTGCGATACGATCGCGATGGTGCGCGATCGTTGAAGCGTACGCTTCAATGCATCGATCGAGGTGGCAGGTGCTGAAGTGATCGAACTCATGCGGCCGCAAAGGTAGCCGGTGGAGCCGATGCCTTCCGATCAGGAACGCTCCAGTTCCTTCAACAGATCCTCGAGATCGAGGTGGCGGGTGTACATGTTCAGCGAACCATCCGCGTTCTGTGGCCACTGCTCCTTCGGCCGGTCCCAGTACAATTCCACGCCGTTCCCATCGGGATCATCGAGGTAGAGCGCTTCGGAGACACCGTGATCGGATGCGCCCGTGAAGGGATATCCCTTCGATCGCAACCGCTCGAAGATGGCTGCCAGATCGCGGCGCGTTGGGTACAGGATCGCCGTATGGAAAAGACCCGGCGCGTTCCGTGGCGCAGGTTGCGAACCCTTGCTGTACCAAGTGTTGAGGCCGATGTGATGATGATAACCGCCAGCGGAAATGAACGCGGCCTGATCGCCATACATGGTGGTGATCTCGAAACCGAGCAGGCCGCAATAGAAATCGATCGCGCGCTGCAGATCGGCCACTTTCAAATGCACATGGCCGATCTGTGTTGCGACTGGTAATTCGTATCCGTCCATTGTCAGTTTTCCGTGAGTTCCTTCATGCGCTTCAATGCGATCGGGAATTTATCGGCGAATATCGATGCATCATGCTCCGTGGCCACATCCAGTTGAACGCGCCAGATCCTCTCCTTTTGCGCATCGATCGTGACCGGGAATTCTTTCCGTTCCATGATCATATTCATTTCAGGAAGGCTGAAGTTAATAGATCACGCAACAATTGGCCGCGCTCAGAAACCGATCCCTACGTGCAGGCCGAGGCTCAGGTG
>JAEYYE010000194.1 GCA_023430945.1 Bacteroidota bacterium | reverse complement strand
AGTTGAACCATCCTGCCAGGCGTAGCTACCACCGGGTGTGGTCACATCGAGCAGAACACTTTCGCCCTCGCAGATGGTCTCATCGGGTCCAAGATCCACCTGTGGCCTGGGCAGGTAGCTCACGTTGATCGCGTCGCTCGCGGAACAACCATTGGCTGTGACCGCTACGTTGTAATTCCCTGCTGCGGTTACCAGGTACGAGGAATTGGTACTGCCATCCTGCCATAGATACGAAGCACCGGGGATGGCGGCATCGAGCAGCAGGGTTTCGCCCGAACACAAAGTGGCATTGGAGCCCAGATCGAAGACCGGTAACGGCGTTACGTTCACGTTCACATTATCCGAAAGTGTGATCGTGCTGGAGATCGAAATATCATCCAATCCAAAATCATTCCCGACCCCGTTACCAGAAGTCACGCGGATGCAGAAATCAGCCCAGGTGACCCCGGCCGGAGCTTCCCACCATGTTGTGAAATACTGCCAGTTGTTCTGCGCTCCCATCTGGTGGTCGACCCAGGTAGGTTGATCGTTCACGAACCATTGCAATGTGGGAAAACCGGTATCCGCAAGCGATACTCCCCTGAACGTGAGTCCGTACCATTGGCCAGGGCACACCGGAAAGCTCTGGCACCAAGCTTCAAAGCCACCGTGCCACCAACCCGAATTCACCATCAGGAAATTACCATTCCCCGTACCGACGAATTGCGGATGGAACGCAGCGGCATTCGTACCGATGAAATAATTTCCATCGTTCTGGAGCTGCGGTGAATAGCTGAATTGAGTTCCGAATCCGGTATTGCCCCCATTGAAATTCCCATTCTGCACCAGTTCGCCAGTGGGATAGGAGACTTGCACGGAATAATTGCCCGCGTTGGAGACCGTAATGCTGTTCGTAGTAGCGCCATTGCTCCAGAGGTAATTGCCGTAACCTGCTGGTCCGCTGATCGTTACGCTTTCACCCTGGCAGATCACATGGTCCGGGCCGATATCGATCGAGCAATCGGATTGGGCCAGAACAGCGGGCGAACCCGCGAGCATGCCCAAAGCCCATACGATCCGCAGGCATGGCGGGAAGTTCAAGCGTTCAGGATGCATTCGTGATCGTATGACAAATTTCGGGCCTGCCGATCACATTACCTACAGATCTCTACAGTAAGCGATCAGCTTGCGACGAACACCCTATTGACACCTTCAAACTTGAATTCGTTGACTTGCGAGAATACTTTTTTCAATTGCGAGAGCACCTGATCGCAGCGCACATTGCTTTTCGGATCGTAAGCGACCGTGTTGAAGCAGACCGTTCCGCCCTCGTTGCATCGATCCCGGAGTGCGTGCGCGAAACCATTCGTTTCCACCCCGCGCGCCATATCCAGATCGGAGAAAAGGTCGATAACGATCAGGTCGAACCGCTTCTTCAAGGAATGCAACTGAATGGTCGCATCGCCTTGAATGATAGTGATGTTATCGAGGTCGCCTAAGCCGAAGTGATCCCGTGCTATCCGGATCATTTGCGGGTCCAGTTCGATGATCGTGATCGGCGCACCGATCTGCCATTGATCGCGAAGAATATGCGGAACGCTTCCACCGCCAAGCCCAAGGAGCAACACCGATCCGGGCTTTAATTTTTCAAGTCCGATCGCCTCGAAGGTCATCACCCACACTTCATGCAAACTTCCGAATGACTGATTTCCATTCTTGGAATTGAGAACCTTATGGCCATTCTCCCAGCGGATCGAAACCTCGCCCATTTGGCTTTCCGCTGTTTCGATCGTTATCGGCCAGAGGTGGCTCAGCCAGCGATAGAAGCCTTCACCTAACACGAACACAAAGGTTACACCTCCCGGTGGATCGGAGAGTACTTTCGCGGCCGATTTGACGCCGATCACCAGATATAAGCTTCGCAAGCTGCTCAAGTATGCGCTGGTGGCCGCGATCGTTGCCTGGGTGCTCACGCTCTTCAGCGGCGATGACGTGAACCGGATGCTCGGTGCGTGGGCGCTGCTGGGCCTCTGGACTGGGATCATCGAGGAATTCCTTTTTGGCCGACGGTTCCGCCAGCTGGCGATCCTGGTGCAATTCCTCGGGAAAGTGCTGCTTGTGAACCTGCTCACGATCGTGATCATCTACGTGGCGTTCAAGATCGATGTGGATCGCTTCCGTTTCCTGATCGCCGATGAACCTTTCCGGGTACATGAGATCTTCCTGATGACCCAGTTCTATCAACTCGCTTTGCGCGTGGTGGTCGTCACCTCGATCGCACTGCTTGTGGTGCAGATCGAAGAGTTGATGGGTCGCCGGATGCTTCTCGGTCTGCTCTTCGGCGCATACGAGAATCCGAAGGCCGAGGATCGGATCGTGCTCACGATCGATCTGGTGGGATCCACCGCACTGGCGGAAAAACTTGGCGATCTCAAATACTACCGCTTCCTCAACCACACATATTCATTGATGACCGATGCGGTGCTCCGGAATGAAGCGGATATCCATAAGTACGTCGGTGATGAAGTGATCTTCACCTGGCGGATCAAGACCGGTGTGCGCTATTCCAATGCGCTCGATCTTTATTTCGACATCATGGAACGGATCGGCCAGCATTCCGAGGAAATGATGCGTGAATACGGTACCGTGCCGAAATTCAGGGCTGCTGCGCATGCCGGCCGGGTGATCATGGCGCAGATCGGTCACATCAAGCGCGCGATCGACCTGAGCGGCGATGTGATGAACAGCGTGAACCGCATCCTTGGGGTTACTAAGGACATGAAGAAGGATATTCTAGTCTCTGCGGAATTGCTCGAGCTTTTCCCTTCGGCGGGTGACCGGTTCGAGGTTGGGCCGCAGCACATCGTACCGGTGAAGGGCCGCAGGCGTGAAGTGCGGGTCCATGAGATCGGCCGGCGGGTGAGGACCACTTGATCTCAGGCCACGGTACGATCCGCGGTCTCGGTGGAGGAGATCGTTCCGGTACGATCGGTGCTTCCTTCGTTCCGATCGGTCAGTGTCCACAGGCTGATCGGTTCGTTGCGCCCACGCAGTTTGATGCTCCCGATCTCACGAACCGGGAATTCCGCCGGAAGGTGAAGTACATCGAGCAACTGTTTGGAGATCAGATTGTCCACGCCGTGATCGTTGCAGCTGTTCTGGATCCGGGCTGCGGTATTCACCACATCACCGCTATAGATCCGTTCCTTCTTCACCGATCCCACTTCACCGGTGGTCACGCGGCCGTAATGGAAACCCGCCTTGAACGTTGGGATCAGACCATAGCGTTTTTCGTAATGAGAGGCTTTCTTCCGAAGTTTCATCCTGATATCCAGGAAGCAACGGATGCAGCGCTGCCGGCCAACGCCCTTCCGCAGCGGCCAGCTTACACTGATCTCATCGCCAACATATTGGTAGATCT
Organism: Bacteroidota bacterium; assembly: GCA_023430945.1. Lineage (GTDB taxonomy): Bacteria > Bacteroidota > Bacteroidia > Flavobacteriales_F > PHOS-HE28 > PHOS-HE28. Next base: position 345 of record JAEYYE010000194.1, on the reverse strand, counting down.
CCCCGCGTGAATACACGATCGGATCGGAGATATCGGTGAAGAGTTCGTTCAGCAATTTGAAATACTTCCGATGACCCAGCTTTTCGGCGATCGTGGTGGAGGAATGCATGTCCAGGAACATGAAGATCCGCATCTCCTGCCGCGGCCTGAAATAGCGACCGGAGAGGAAGCCGAGCGCACCGTTGTTGTACTGATCGTTCAGCCGTACCATCAACATCGTCGCGCCCATCAAGCCGGTCCAGAAGATGTATTGTCCTACGAACCGGAGGCTCAGGATCCTTTCGATCGGTTCAGTGGTCTCGCGTTTCCAAAGCCAGGGCCACCACGATCCCACCATGATCACCA